>WFUY01000476.1 GCA_015484715.1 Thermoflexales bacterium
GTGGCAGGCCAGCGGCAGGCCAAGGTGGTCCTCCTGGACTTCAACTTCCGTTTCGGGGCGCTAGATGCGCTGCTGAACCTGCAGCCGACCCGGAGCATCGCCGACCTCATTCACCACCTGGACACCCAGCCGGTGGACATAGACCTGGTCGAATCGGTTCTGCTGCCCCACCCCACCGGCCTCTACCTCCTGGCCGCTCCCCCCAGCCCGGAGATGGCGGACCTGGTGACCACCGTCCACCTGGAAAATCTGCTTCACGCGCTCCGGTCCCGCTTCGACTACATCATCGTGGACGTGGGCACGGCGCTGGATGATAACGCATTGACCGCGTTGGATGCAGCCGACCGCATCTTCCTGGTGGTCACACCCGACATCCCTGCCATCAAGAACGCCCGCCTCTTCCTGGCCCTCTCCAGCGGGCTGGACTACCCCCCCGAGAAGATCGTGCTGGTCCTGAACCAGGACAACCCCCGGACCGGCATCACCGCCGCTGCCATCGAAAAACATATCCAGTGGACCTTCGGTGGGGTGATCCCCAGCGATCCCCGCTCCGCCCTGGGAGCGATCAACCGGGGTGTCCCCCTGATTATGCACAACCCCTCCTCGCCGGCCACCAAGGGTTTCCTCGCGCTGGTGGAGCGGATTCCCGAAAAAGAGACCGCGCCCTCACCCCCGGTTCCTCCCGGAGGGCGGGCGAGGCGTGCTGCTCCCCCACCCCAGAAGAAGCCCGGTTTCCTGAAGAGCCTCTTCCGCCGAGGAGGCTGAGTCGCCGTGGCGGCAATGTGCAAGCCCCCACTTTCCCGTTCCCAGATGCGGGTGATCGGGGACGTCAGGAGGACCAAACGATCAGCCCCGGTTCATAGGGGTTGACCAGGTCCTCGTGATGGGGCAACACCCGCAGTGCGTAACCGTGTTGCCCGCTGCTGGTGCAGGAGATCGTTCCGACGAAGGTGTACCAACCTTCATCATCGGATTGAGGCCGATCCGCCTCCAGGGTCAGGGTCGCCGTCTTCCCCTGCACAATCCTCCCCTCCGCGCTGATGGGGCCGTAGTAGACCTGGACGGAGACATCGTCGGGGGAGAGGCTGCCCAACCGGACCCGGGCTCGAATGGCCAGGCGATCACCCACCTTCACCTCACGGATCGCATTGGCGGTGATGTCTTCGACGCGGACCTCCGACCAGTGCTGGCGCACGCGGGCCTTCCAACGGGCCAAAGCCCGGGCCCGGGAGAGGTTGTCTTCCATCAGCCGGCGGTAGCGACCGGTGGCAGGCTGGTAGAACCGCTCGTTGTACTCCTGGACCATCCGGTTGGTGTTGAAGGTGGGGCAGAGGGCACGCATCGAAGCCTTCATCCGGGCGATCCAGCCCCGGGGCAGCCCGTCGCTCCCTCGGTTGTAGAAGAGGGGAATCACCTCCTTCTCCAGCAGGTTGTACAGGGCCTGAGACTCCACCTGGTCCTGGTAGGCGTAGTCCTGATAGACCTCCCCCCGGCCAATGGCCCAACCGATCTCTGGACGATAGGCCTCGTCCCACCAGCCATCCAGGATGCTGATGTTGAGCACCCCGTTGGCCGCTGCCTTCATCCCGCTGGTTCCACAGGCTTCCAGGAAACGACGGGGGGTGTTCAGCCACAGGTCCGCGCCCTGGACCAGGTAGCGGGCCACGTTCATGTCGTAGTCCTCGAGGAAGACGATGTGATGGCGGAGTCCTTCCTGGCCGGCGTACTGGACCACCTGGCGGATCAGGGCCTTCCCTTCATCGTCCCGGGGATGGGCTTTGCCGGCGAAGATGATCTGTACCGGCCTCTCTCTGTCCATCAGGAGGCGCGTCAACCGCTCCAGGTCCTGAAAGATCAACGTGGCCCGCTTGTAGGCGGCGAAGCGGCGGGCAAAGCCGATGGTCAGCGCCTCCGGTGAGAGAACCTCGCTGGCCAGGGCGATCTCCGCGGGAGACGCCCCCCGCTGGGCCAACTGAGCCCGCAGGCGGCGACGGGCGAAGGCCACCATCCGCTCTCGACGCCGCTCGTGGGTCCGCCAGAGTTCCTCGTCAGGAATCTCCGTTACCCCTTCCCAAACCGTCTGATCGGCCGGCTCATCCCGCCAGCGCGGCCCCAGATAGCGGTCGTAGAGCTCCGCCATATCCCGGGAGATCCAGGAGCGGACGTGGATGCCGTTGGTCACCCAGGTGATGGGAATCTCCTCTTCCGGCACGTCCGGCCAGACGTTCCGCCACATCCTGCGGGCGATGGTGCTGTGGAGCCGGCTGACGGCGTTGACCTGACCGGAGAGGTGGATGGCCAAGATGGCCATATTGAAAGGAGCCTGCGAGTCCTCTGGTCGGGCCCGGCCCAAGGCCAGAAAGTCCTCTCGGGAGATCCCCAGGGCGGTGTAGTAGTGGCCCAAGTAGCGATCCACCAGGTCCACGGGAAAGACATCAATCCCGGCAGGAACGGGGGTGTGGGTGGTGAAGATGTTGCCGGCCATCGCCACCTCACGGGCCTCGGCGAAGGTGAGGCCGTGTTCTTCCATCAGGAGGCGGATGTGCTCCAGAGCCAGAAAGGCCGAGTGGCCCTCGTTCATATGGAAGACGTAGGGTCGGAACCCCACCGCCCGCAGGGCCCGCAGCCCTCCGATGCCCAACAGCATCTCCTGCTGGATCCGTGTCTCGATGTCCCCTCCGTAGAGCTCGTCGGAGATCTCCCGATCCTCGGGGCGGTTCTCGGCGATGTTGGTGTCCAGCAGGAAGAGGGGGACCCGCCCCACCTGGGCACGCCAGACCTGGACCGTCACCGTGCGCCCGGGAAACTCGAGGGTGACCTTCACCGGCTGACCATCCTCGTGGCGCTGGAGCAGGAGGGGCATGTTGTAGAAGTCGTTGACGGGATAGGACTCCTGCTGCCAGCCATCGGCGCTGAGGTACTGGCGGAAGTAGCCCCGTTGGTAGAGGATACCAACCCCCACCAAGGGGATCCCCAGATCGCTGGCCGACTTCAGATGATCGCCGGCCAGGATGCCTAGCCCGCCCGAGTAGATGGGAATGCACTCGGTGAGGCCGAACTCGGCCGAGAAGTAGGCGATGCAGGCAGGCCCTTGGGTGCCATAGCACGCTTCGTACCAGGTCCTGGCCTGCATGTAGTGCAGGAACCGCTGGTGCACCCGCTCCAGATGGGCCAAGAAGCCGGGATCCGAAGCGGCCTCCTCCAGACGCTCCTGTCGGATCGTCCCCAGCATCCGCACCGGGTTGTGACCGGAGCTCTCCCATAGCTCCCGATCCAGCCGTCGGAAGAGAGCGATTGTCTCGTGGTCCCACGACCAGTGCAGGTTGTAGGCCAGCTCCCGCAGGGGTTGCAACGGCTCTGGAAGCGAGGGAATCACGGTAAAAGTACGGATGGGGCGCATCGCTGGCCTCCTTCTTGCTTGAGAAGCGGTAGGTGAAGGGAAGGGATCGCACAGGCAACCTGCCGAGAACGAGGGCCTTCTCGGAGGACCGTCTGCAAGGGATTGTACCACAAAGTCGAAGAGGGGCACAATCGCCCCCTTGGCAAATCAGACCTGTTTGGTTATAATTGCCCTGCTGCCACGGAGGCCTGCCGAGGAGGTGCTGCAACGATGTATCCGCTTATCTTGACCATCCACTCGTGGGCGCGTTGGATCGTGCTCGTCTTGGCTGTGGCAACCGTCGGACAAGCGGTCCGGGGATGGATGGGCCGGAAGGCGTGGACATCTCAGGACCGGCGGTTGGGGATGCTCTTCACCATCAGCCTGGACGTTCAGGTGCTCTTGGGATTGATCCTCTACTTCCTCCTGAGTCCTACCACCACACCGGTGCTATCGGATCCCGGCAGGATGATGTCGGAGGTCCTCCTTCGCTACTGGACCACCGAACACGGCGTGCCGATGATCGCCGCCTTGGTGCTGGCCCACCTGGGGCAGATACTGACCAAAGGGTCCGAGGGGACGACCCAGAAGCACCGGAGGGCCGCCCTTCTCTTCGGGCTGGCCGCTCTGGTCATCTTCCTCGCCATCCCCTGGCCCTTCTACCCCCATGGTCGCCCTCTCCTGCGGCTGGGCTAGCAGATCACTATTCGTGCATTTGTGCCCCGTTCATAGACGGCCGATCTCCCTACCCCCAAGATATGGGTGATCACCAAGGCCGCCTCAGAGTTGTGCACACCCTCACTTCATGCTACAATAGGATACGGTGGTGATGGTCGGTCGCCACAGCACAATACCGATCGTCCGCAAAGGGAACACGACGTTTAGGGAGGAACTGGGTGACTCAGGAAAAGCCGCCTTCGACGATGCCTGTCTTCAAGGTCGTCGTTGCCGGGGATGGCGGCGTGGGCAAGACGAGCCTGATCCGCCGTTATTGCACGGGAAAGTTTCAGGAGTCCCGAATTATGACCATCGGCGTGGACTTCCAGATTCAGGTGGTCCACCTTGGCGATCGCGCCGTGAAGCTCTCTATCTGGGACGTCGCCGGACAGGAACGCTTTGGCTCCTTTCGTGCTTCCTTCTATCGGGGTGCCCGGGCTGTGGCCCTGGTCTACGACGTCACCGACCCGATCTCCTTGAGAAACCTCCCCCTCTGGCGCGCGGAGATCGCCCAGGTGGCTCCCCAGGCCCAGTTTATGGTGGTGGGCAACAAGATAGACCTGGAACGCAAGGTGCCCCGGGAGAAGGTCGAGGCGTGGATCCGCCGGATTGGCCTCCCCTATGTAGAAACCAGTGCGCTGACCGGCGAGGGCGTCCAAGCCTTCTTCACGACCTTGGCCCGTCTGGCCGCCGCCTGAGCGACGATGCGCATCCTCTTCCTCACTCCCCAACTTCCTTATCCCCCTCACCAGGGGACCGCGTTGCGCAACTACGGGCTCATCGCCGGCCTGGCCCGCCGCCATCAGGTCTCGCTGCTCTCCTTCCAGGAGACATTGGGAGAGGCAACTCGTCCGGCTCGGGAGACCGATCTGACACCGCTCACCACCCTCTGCCAGCGGATGGAGACGGTTCCCGTTCCCCGGCGGACGTCGGGCCAGCGGGTGCTGGCCCTCTTCCTCTCCCGCCGTCCCGATATGGCCCTGCGGCTGGCCTCCCCCACCTTTGAGGCCCGCTTGATCGCTTGGCTGGCC
>WFUY01000477.1 GCA_015484715.1 Thermoflexales bacterium
GGCCGGAACCGCTTCGCGAGCGCGTGGCCCAGATCACGCTGACCTCGGCCCTGCGGCGGGAGCAGGTGCTGTGCCGGTTCCTCCGTGACGCCCCCTATCTGGTCGGCGCGTTGGGGCTGGGAGCAGCCACCTGTGCCATCACCCCCTGGCCCCATCAGCAGGCCGTCGCCCGTCGGGTGGTGGAGACGTTCCCCACCCGCTACCTGCTGGCCGATGAGGTCGGCCTGGGCAAGACCATCGAGGCCGGGCTGGTGCTGCGCCAGCTCTGGCTGAGCGGCATCGTGCGGCGGGCCCTCATCCTGGCCCCCAAATCGGTGCTGTGCCAGTGGCAGGAAGAGCTGTATGAGAAGTTCGCCCTCAACGTCCCCATCTACGACGGAGCCCTCTTTCGAGACCTCTGGGGCCGGGAGCACGTGCCCACCACACCGAACCCGTGGGATGGCGTGGACCTGGCCCTGGCCTCCAGCCAGTTGGTCAAGCGGCGCGACCGGCAGCGGACACTCCTGGAGGCTCGTCCGTGGGACCTGGTGATCGTGGACGAGGCCCACCACGCCCGGCGTCGGGACTTCCAGGACCTGGACCACTACCGGCCCAACCGGCTGCTGGAGCTGCTCGACCGGTTGCAGACCCGCACCCGGGGCCTCATCCTGTTGACCGCCACCCCGATGCAGGTCCACCCCATCGAGGTGTGGGACCTGCTCAACCTGTTGGGCTTGGGCGACGAGTGGGGAGGCGATGGACGGGCCTTCCTGCGCTTCTACGAGCAGCTACGCCTCCCCCCGGACAGAGCCGACTGGACCTTCCTCATCCGGCTCCTGCGGGCGGAGTTGGCCCAGAGCGGCGGCAACCTGGATCCCCGCTTCGAGGCCAAGGCCGTGCGGCAGTTGGGGCCGGTGGACTGGGAACGGGTGCAGAACCTGTTGGACGATTCCAATCCCGCCAGAGCCTTCCGCGCCCTGCCCTCTGAGGCGAAAGCGGTCGCCCTGGAGTTGGCCCGGCGACACACCCCGCTGCGCCGGCTCGTCCTTCGCAACACGCGGCAACTGCTGCGGGAATACGCCCGTCGGGGTCTGCTCCGGGCCGAAGTGCCCACCCGCGATCCTCAGCCGATATGGGTCCCGATGCGCGGGGAGGAACGGGCCCTCTACGAGCGGATTGAGGAGTATATCACCCGCTTCTACCGCAAGTACGAGGACGAACGAAAAGGGCTGGGCTTCGTGATGACCGTCTACCGCCGGCGGCTGACCAGCAGTTTCTACGCCGTCCAGCGGAGCCTGGAGCGGCGGCTGGACTTCCTGCGCGGGCGGGCCGGCCTGGGGTTGGTGGAGGACGACCTGGAGCAGGCGGAGTTGAGCCTGGATGTGGATGAGTGGGACCTGGCGGATCGCGCCTTCTTCCGCGAGGAGATCGCCTACCTCGAGGACTTCGTCCACGAGTTGACCACGCTGGGAGGGCACGACTCCAAGGTCGAGCGGTTGTTGAACGACCTGCGCGAGCTCTTCCGCCACCGCGATACGGTGCTCATCTTCACCCAGTACACCGACACGATGGACTTCCTGCGCGAGCGGCTTCGGCAGAGCTATGGCCCCCAAGTGGCCTGCTACAGCGGTCGCGGGGGCGAGCGGTGGGACGGCGTGACGTGGGTGCCGGTGACCAAGGAGGAGATCAAGAACGCCTTCCGCGAGGGAAAGGGGATCAAAATCCTCCTATGCACCGAAGCGGCCAGCGAGGGGCTCAACCTGCAGACCTGTGGTGTGCTGCTCAACTACGATATGCCTTGGAACCCGATGCGGGTGGAGCAGCGCATCGGGCGCGTGGACCGCATCGGCCAGCGGTACGATCGGGTGTGGATCCGCAACTACTTCTACGAAGGCACCGTCGAAGCTCAGGTCTACCGAGCCCTCTCCCGGCGCATCGCCTGGTTCCATGAGGTGGTGGGGCCCCTCCAGCCCATCCTCGCCCGCGTAGAGCGCGTGATCGAGACGGTGGCGATGGTGCCGGAGGCCGAACGCCGGCAAGCGCTCCAAGTCGAACTGGAGCGCATCCAGGCCGAACTGGACGCCATACGGGATGGTCTGAACCTGGACGAATGGGCCGGACAGGCGGAGGGCACCGGACTCGGCCCCTCACCCGTCACCCTACCGGAGCTGGCGACCGTGCTGACGAGCACGCCGACGCTGTGTCCTCTCTTCCGCCCCCACGAGACCATCGCGAACGCTTTCTGGCTGCGGCAGGGGGAACGGGAGGTCGCCGTCACCTTCGACCCGGCCACCTTCGACGCCCATCCCAACACGTTGCAGTTGCTCACCTTCGGCAACCCCTTGTTGGCGTCCCTCCTGGCCCAGGTGCCATCGCCCGACGGGGACACGACCACTCCGGGTCGCGTTCTACGCCTTCGGGTGGAGACCCCTCTCCCCCGGGTGGCTTACTACGCCTTGGACGCTGCCGGACGACCCCGCCGGCTGGACCGCCTGACGGACCTGCAGGCCGCCCTGGAGGCCCCAGAACCGGCAGGCGACTGGTCGGAAGGAGCGGTGGAAACCGCCCGGCGCGACCTGGAGCGGCTTGTCGAGGCCGAATGGACCGCCCTGCAGACCTTCCAGGCGCGGCTGGACGAGGCCGGGCGCAGCGCCCTGGCGGTCCGGGCTGCCCGGCTGCTGCTGGACGCAGCGCTGGTGGAGCTGGCGCTGGCCCAGCAGCCTGACTTGTTTGACCAAGGAACCTACCCTGCTGCCTTCGACATGGCCGCGGTGCTTGGACTGAGGCGACACGGCTACCCTTGGACGGCTCTGGTGCGGATCGCGAAGACCCACCTCCGGTCCCCTCGTCCCACCGATCCTTTCTTCGTCAGCATCCAGGACGAGCCGGCGGACCGGCTCCGACAGCGTTTTAAGCGGCTGCAACAACAGGCAACCCGGTTGGTGGAGAAAGCCGAATCCTTCGTCACCCCCCGAGAGGGGCCTTCTCCTCGGCGACGGACGCCCCCGACTTCCTTGTGAGGTCCCCGGATGGCCCGGAGCAGGCCGGCGGTCACCGCCGGCAGATACCGCGTACCCCCCGGAAGGGTGACGAAATTCCCCTTTGTAGGATGGACCAAGGAGGGAGCGATGAGGATGAAACTACGGAGAGTCGGCTACGTCCTACCCCTGCTACTGATGGGGCTGTTGGTGCTCGGTTCTGTGCTCACGGCGCTGGCCACCCCGGTTGTCTTCGACCTCCTCTGGTGGACGGTGGACGGAGGCGGCGGGATGAGCAGCGATGGGAGCTACACCTTGCACGGAACCGTGGGCCAGGCGGACGCCGGCCCGCCCCTGAGCGATGGGAGTCTCTCCCTACAGGGCGGCTTTTGGGCGCGGGCGGCGTCCATCGTGTACGAGATATTCCTGCCTTTGATCCAGAAGTGAGGAAGCTGTTAGTCAGGGAAAGGAGGACAGATCAGATGCGCATTCGATACCTGCTGCTGTTGGTTCTGTTGGGAGGAGGACTCACCGGGATACTGCTGGGGGTAGCACCCATTGTGCGAGGGCAGGATCCGGATCCGCTGGGTGTGGCTCAACCTCAGGCCGCCTTGGGCACGGCCTTCACCTATCAGGGGGTGCTCAACGACGGGAACGGCCCCGCCAACGGAGCCTACGATTTCCGCTTCCTGCTCTACGATGCCAGCTTCGGCGGAAACCAGGTGGGGAGCACGGTGACGCTGGACGATGTGTCCGTGAGCGATGGCCTCTTCACCGTGGAGCTGGACTTCGGGAATGTGTTCGACGGGAGGGCCTTGTGGCTGGAGGTGGCCGTGCGGCCGGGGAGCAGCACGGGAAATTACACCACTCTAAGTCCACGGCAGCCGCTGACGGCGGCCCCCTATGCCCTCTACGCCCTCGGCGCGGGCAGCGTGGCCTGGAACGACATCACGGGGCGGCCGGCGGGCCTGGACGACGGCGATGACGACACCACCTACAGCGCCGGAACGGGGTTGACCCTGAGCGGGAGCATGACCTTGAGCCTGGACACCGGCTACACCGACGGTCGCTACTGGAAGCTGGAGGGCAACGGCGGCACCCTGCCCGGCACCCACTTCCTGGGCACGACGGACAACGTGACCCTCACGCTGGCGGTGAGCGGCACCGCCGCCCTGCGGTTGGAGCCGACGGGCGACACGCCCAACGTGATCGGCGGCTACGGCGGCAACCGTGTGACGGCCGGGGTGAAGGGGGCCACCATCGGCGGCGGCGGATCGGCCGGCGGGACCAACCGGGTGACCGACGACCACGGCACGGTGAGTGGGGGGTACAACAACCGGGCCGGTGATGACGCCGGGACGACGAGCGACGCGCCCTACGCCACCGTGGGCGGGGGGCGAAGCAACACGGCCAGCGGTACCGCCGCCACGGTGGGCGGGGGCTATTTGAACACCGCCGACGGCTTCCGCGCGGCCATCGTTGGAGGGTACGCCAACGACGCCGGCGGCTCCTACGCCTTCGTGGGTGGGGGCTACAACAACAACATCACCTTCTATGGCTCCTACGCCGTGATCGGCGGGGGGTACGGCAACACGGCCAACGGTCAGTACGCCGTCGTGCCCGGCGGTTACGCCAACGAAGCCAAGGGGAAGAACAGCTTTGCCGCCGGCCACCAGGCCCACGCGCGGCACCAAGGCGCTTTCGTCTGGGATGGGGAGGCGTCGGCCTACGACCTGAACTCTTCCGGCAGCGGGCAATTCCTCGTCCGCGCGCCGGGCGGCATCTGGTTTGGAGACGTCACCGGTAACTTCACGCCCACGATCGACGGGGGAGTCTTCATCAGCACCTCCACCGGCGCTTATCTGACCACCGGCGGCACGTGGACCAACGCCTCGGACCGCAACCTCAAGGAAAACTTCGCCCTGGTGGACGCCCAGGCGGTGCTGGAGGGGGTGGCCCGCCTGCCCATCCAGAGCTGGAACTACAAGGCAGAAGAAGCCACGGTGCGCCACCTGGGGCCGACGGCCCAGGACTTCTACGCCACCTTCGGTCTAGGGGCGGACGACCGGCACATCGCCACGGTGGACGCCGACGGCGTGGCCTTGGCTTCCATCCAAGCCCTGTACGCCCGCAACCAGGCGCTGGAGCAGCAGGTGGCTGTCCAGCAGGCTCAGA
>WFUY01000478.1 GCA_015484715.1 Thermoflexales bacterium
GGCCCAGCCCCTCAGCCCCACCTACCAGGTCAGCGATAGCAACCAATCGGGAGGTCCCAGCTTTCAATGGGTCGAAATCCGCGACAGCGGCACCCCTATCCTCCAGGGGACGATGGATAACCGGGGCTCTGGCTCTCACGCCATCGGCTTCTATTTTCCTTTCTTCGACCAGGTCTACAGCCACCTGCGAGCCAGCAGCAACGGCTACATCTACTTTGGGGACAGCGCCGCTGATGGAACCCAAGTGCCTATCCTCATCGGCAGCTCCAGCGGCATCAACAACTTTATCGCGCCCTTCGGCACCGATCTCTACTTGGTCCAGGGCGTCTCCGCCGTCTACCTGGAACGTCAGACGAGTCCAGAGCGCCGGACGATCATCGAGTTCGTGGATATCCAGTGGTGCTGTGGCCTCAACCTGCCCAACACCTTCGAGGTGATCCTCTACCCGGATGGGCGGATCCTCCTGCAGTACCTCCAGGTGCGCTACCTGAGCAATCCCCACGCCTGGGTGGTGGCCGGCATCGAGAACGCCGACGGCAGCCAGGGCATCGCCTACTACCAGGACTGGTTCGACGAGAACGACACCCTTCAGGATGGGCTGGCCGTCCTCTTCGACCCCGGCAACTCCGTCTTCGGTCACCTGCTGGCGGACCCCACGGCCCACGAGGCCTACGAGGACCCCGGCTGGATCCTCACCTTCACCACCGACATCGTCAACCTGACGGGCATCACCGATACCTTCGACGTCACCTACAGCTTGAGCATCAGTTCCGCCGTCGTGCCCACCTCCGCCCTCTGGGCCGTCAATGTGCCTACCAGCGTCGGTCCCATCAGCAACACCTACGCCCGCGCCTTCGACGTCGTCGCCACCCTCCCCCTCTCCGCCGCCTGGGAAGACCTGGCCGTGATGGCCGTCACCGTCACCGCTCAGACCTCCCCCACCCTCTCGACCACGCTCCAGATCACCTACGGCGTCGCCCAGCGGGACCTGCGGGTGACCAAAGGGTTGGTGCCGGACACACCCGCGCCGGGGCCTGGCGGCGCCTTCGGCTACCTGATCGAGGTGGGGAACGGCGATTATCCGGGGAGCAGCCGGGGGGCGACAGCCCGGGGCGTCCGGCTCACCGACACGCTTCCCTTCTCGGCCACCCTCGTGGGCTTCCTGGCCTCCCAGGGCACGGTGACCACGACGACGGTGGGCAGCACTGTCCTCCTTACTTGGGAGGTGGGCACCCTGGAGCGCGGGATCACCGCCCAACTGGGTGTGGCGATGGAAGCCTCCTCTGCCCTCTCCATCGGTACGGTGCTCACCAATACCGCCGGAGCCACAATGACGGCCAGCCGGGAGCGCGGCCCCTTCGACAACAACCGGGTGGTCTACACCCTCACCATTGCCCCGCCCTTCCTGAACTTCGACCTCTCCAAGGACGGTCCCGACCAGATCGGTCCGGGCGAGGTGGCGACCTTCACCCTCTCCGTGATCAACCGGGGGAACGTTCCCATTACCGGGACGCTGGTCACCGATACGCTGCCCCCCGGCACCGCCTTCTACGCCACCACCTGGCCTACCTACAGTCTGCCGACCAGCCGGACCGTTGTCTTCACCGTCGGCTTGGTCAACAACGCTCCTTGGAACGCCCTCAGCTTCCAGATCGGCATCAGCGTGCCGCCGACGACGGCTGTGGGCACCTGGCTCACCAACACAGCGGAGGTGACCACGACCGCCCCCCTGAGCGGTTTCACCTCGGCCAACGGAGACACGGCCCAGGCCACGATGCAGGTGGTGGACCTGCGGGGTGATCCCTTCGTCTACAAGCGACTTCCCACCCAGAACGGCAACTCCATCCCGCCGGAGCCCGGCGGCGACTACACCTTCTGGATCCAGTACGGCAACGCCGGGTACGTCACCGTCTACAGCGTCACGCTGACGGATACGCTGCCCCCCGCTTACGTGACGCTCCTGGAGGCGACGCCGGCGGGCGGCAACGTGCCCATCACCGCCACCCCCGGCCTGATCACCTGGACGCTGGACAGCCTGGTCCCCGGCCAGAGCGGATGGGTCCGGGTACGGCTGCTGGTGGACGCCAACGCCCCCGCCGGCACCCAACTGGTCAACCGGGCCGGCATCACCGTCGCCTCGGGCGGGAACATCACCCTCACCAACGATCAGAGCACCGTCACCGCCACCCTCCAGGCTGCCGACGTCACCGTCCACAAGGTGGTCACGCCGGCCGGAACGCTCCAGGTGGGGGATCGCCTGACCTACACGCTCCACTTCACCAACACCGGCCCCCTCTCGGCCACCGGCGTCGTCTTGACCGACGTCCTCCCCAACGGGTTGACCGACGTGGCTTGGGTCACCGATGGTCACCCGATCACCCTCACCGCCGGCCCGCACCGGTTGGTCTGGGAGGCCACAGCACCGATGGGAACGGGTGACCACGGCACCATCACCGTCACGGCCCGGCTGGACCCCGCTGCCACCTGGCCGGCCCGGCCCATCCTGACCAACACGGCGACCATCGCCACGGTGCGGGGGGAGGAGCCGCCGCCCGATGACGATCCCAACACCGCCACCGTCACCAACACCGTCGCCTTGGCCTCCCCCTACGTGACCAAGGAGGGGCCCACGCTGGCCCTGCCCGGCGAGCTCATCACCTACACGCTGGGGTACGGGAACCCCGGCCTGCTCCCCGCCGACGGCGTCTGGCTAACCGATACGCTGCCGGTCGGCACCTCCTACGTCACCGACACCTCCGGCTACCCCCTCCATCAGGCCGGTGGAACGGTCGGTTGGTTCCTGGGCACCGTCCCCAGCCGGACGACGGGCATCACCTTCCACCTGGTCCTCAGCGCCCCGGCCACCCTCCCCGTCGGCACGGTCCTCCAGAACCAGGTCGTCCTCACCACGACCTCCTACGACGGCGATCGGACCGACAACACCGCCATCTGGATGACGCCCGTGGGCTACGACCTGAGCGGCTCCTACAAGCGGGCCAACGGACAGCCCGGCCTATGGATCGCCCCCGGCCGCCGCCTCACCTACACTGTGGTTCTGACCAACCGGGGGCCCTACAGCGCCACCGCCGTGACCCTGACCGACCCGCTGCCCCTCACCACCACCTTCGTGAGCGGTTCGCTGATGGCCACCGGCGGGCAGTACGGTTACGACCCGTCGGGCCGGACGGTTACCTGGACGGGAACGGTGACGGGCTACACGGCGGTGACGGTCACCTTCCAGGTGACGGTGGCCCCCTCGGGCGCTCAGCCTCGGGGAACCGTCATCGTCAACACCGCCTCCATCTCCGACGGGACCCAGTTGCTCCAAGCCTCCGTGCCTGTGACGCTGACGGGACCGAACCTGAGTGGGAGCTACAAGTCGGTGGACAACGCCGGTCCGCTGACAGGCCAGCGCATCACCTTCACCATCGTCCTCAGCAACAGCGGTGAGGTGACGGCGACGGCCCGTGTCACCGACCTCTTGCCCGTGGGCACCGTCTACGCCGGCGGTGGCGGGGCCAGCGGCGGGACGCTCCTGTTCGGCACGCCCGTGACCTGGACCGGCGTCGTCACCCCCGGCGGGCGGGTGACGCTGACGTTGCCGGCAACGGTGACGGCCCTGCCCGGCAGCACGATGGAGAACGTGGCCTGGATTGACGATGGGGCTGGCGTGGTGCTCCGGCGCAGCCAGACGGTGAGCGTCCTGGCCCCGGACCTGGACCACGCTGAGACCGTCAAGATGGCGAGCACCGGCGCGGTGACCAGCGGTGGGCGGGTGACCTACACGCTGCGGCTGGTCAACCGGGGTACGGCTCCCACCACCGCCCGGCTGACCGATACACTCCCCACCGGCCTGGCCTACGCCGGCGGTGGGTCGGCCAGCGGCGGAACCTTGGGCGACGGCGCAGCCCCGCTCATCACCTGGACGGGGACGCTGGCGGCCAACGGCGGCGCGGTCACCATCACCCTCCCCGCCGTCGTCACCGCCACGCCGGGCAGCGACCTCCTGAACGTCGCCTGGGTGGACGACGGCGCCGGTCGCGTCTTCAGCCGGACGGCCTCCCTCCACGTCTACACCGCCCCCGACCTCTCCGGCTCCACCAAGGAGGTCACACCGACGGTGGTCCGCCGGGGCGACGCGCTGACCTACACGCTGCGGGTGCGCAACGGCGGCGAGGCCGGCACCGCCTTCCGGGTCACGGATACCCTGGGCAGCGGCGTCACCTTCGAGGGCTTCCTGGGGGCCGACGCGGGGAGCTACGGTCAGGCCGGCGGGGTGATCACCTGGACGGGGACGGCAGCCGGCGGGGCGGAGATCGCCCTGCGCTACCGGGTCCTGGTGCAAGACGGCGCGGCCAGCCCCATCACCAACACGGCCCGCTTCGACGATGGGCAGGGCAACCGCTACGACCGGACGGCTTCGGTGACGCTGGCGGAGCCGGTGCCCGATGGGGTTAAGACGGCCACGCCGGCGGGGACGGTCTTCCCCAACAGCACTATCACCTACACCATCGTCCTCAGCAACAGCGGCGGCGTGGCAGCCAGCCTCTGGCTGAGCGATCCCATCCCCAGCCATACCCTCTACGTGGCCGGCAGCTTGGGTATCGGTGCGACCGGGCTGGGCATCGAGCGGGTGCCGCCGGGGGCGATGGGTGTGAGCGACGCCGGGTACAACTACCCCATCTACCATCCCCTGAGTAGGACCATCACCTGGGAGGACGATCTGCTGCCGGGCAAGCGCGTCACCCTCGTCTTCGCCGTCTTCGTCGAGGGGGACGTGGCCGCCGGCACCCGGATCACCAACACCGTCTGGGTCGAGGAGCAGCGCAACCCGACCCTGAGCTTCACCCGCTCGGTGGCCCACACCGTCACCTGGCGGGCCATCTACCTGCCGGTGGTGGTGCGCAACGGGCCGTGAATTTACTCCTTAACAATTAGTGCCAGAAGCGAAACAGCTGTGATGGACTCATCACGTTCGGCAGACAAGCATAGCAATAGGGTTCTGGAAGCTGGGCTACCATAGCTTCTAGACGGCTTTGCAGTAGGTCGAACTGACCGTTGTAATGGTTGATGAGGGCAAGATCCAACGTCACAATGGTATCTACTCCCAGAAAGCTCCCAACTTTATCGGTGCCGAAAGTGCCTAGGCTCAGTACCTTGGCGTCCTCACGGGTAAAGCTATGTTTCCGAAGCCGACGCGCCCAACGTTTGAAGTATCGGCCGGGTCGTATCACCTGGACTGCTTCCAGGATCAGGTCAACTTCAGGCGGACGGTCAGGGATATGCTGTAATACGTGGAAGCTCTCAGGCGTCATAAAGAGCGAAGCACCAAACCGCCGTGCCTGGTAAACGAGCACGAGGGAATCCCTCTCCTCTGCGCTTATTGCGAGTTCAGCCCCGATCTTCACCAGTCCGCTGATGGCCTTGCGGATGACGTTCTTGTCGAGGAGGTAGAAAAGGCTCATCTTTTTCCTCCAAAAGGATGGTGAAAGCCCCCCTTATAATCAGGGGGGCTTTTAATCTCGGGGGAAATTTAAAACGTTAATTCAGAAAAATCAATCGTTAATTCACGTGAATCTTGTGTATTGGTTCTCCATGCTACCTTTCAGGGGGCTTTAATCTCGGGGGAATTCTTTGAAATGTTAATTCGGAAAAATCAATTGTGTAATTGGCTCTCTACGCCACCTTCGTTGCGGCCTCGCCCTTATTATACCAGACTGGCCGCAAGATGTCAAGGTGCAAGCGCTCGATTGGAAGCAGGCTCCCATTTGGGGTTACCCCCCCGGCGAGTGGGCAGACGGGCA
>WFUY01000479.1 GCA_015484715.1 Thermoflexales bacterium
CCCTGGCTACCGTCGCCCACCAGCGCGATGGCCAGCGTCTGTAGTCCGCCGCTGACCACCACCCCCACCAGGAAGCCCAGGAAGAGGGCCAAGGGGTGAGGGAGGGCCAGGAGGAGCATCGCCAGGCCGCACAAGAGCAGCAGCCCCCGTCCCAGCCTCAGCCGGTCCCCGGCCCGGTCGGAGAGGAGGCCGGTCAACGGGGCAGAGACCAAGTTGAGCGGTAGGCGCAGGGCCAGCAGCCCCCCGGTCACCGTCGCGACGCCCACGCTCCGCCCCAGCAGGGCGGGCTGATCGCCCAGCCGCTGTTGGAGCAGGAGCCCCAGCGTGGCAACCACCACACCGGCGAAGGCGAAGCGGTTCCCCCCCTGAAGAAGGATGGCCGCCCGCAAGGGGGGCGAGAAATCCTCGATCCCCAGCAGGGATCTCCACCGGCCACCGCCGGGCTCTGACGAGGACTGATCCGGTCCGCCAGGGGTTGGGGACAGGGAGAGCGATCGGGTCTCAGGCAGGAAGAGGAACACGGCCAGCGCCCCTAACGTCGTGAGAGCGGCACCGCTGCGCAGCGCTGCGTGGTACCCGATCTGGTCGGTCAACGCACCCCCCAGGAAGGCCCCGGCGGCGACGCCCGTGAAGAACCAGACCTGATAGAAGCCACTCCACCGCCCGCGATCAGTATCGCCGGAGATGTCCAGGACCACCGTGTTCCCGCCGACCCAGATGGCCGACCAGGCCAGCCCCCAGAGCAGCCGGGCGGCCAGGAGGGGCCAGAACCCCCGGGTTACGCCGACCAGCAGCGTCGAGAAGGCACCGACGAAGAAGGCGGGTACCAGCAGGTGGCGTCGGGGGAGGCGGTCATAGCCCGCCCCCATCGGCCCGTTGAGGAGTACGCGGATGGCCCGGTTGACACCTAGGAGAAGCCCGACGCTGGTCAGGGGAACGCCTGCCTCAACGGTGTGGGTAGGGAGGACGGTGTAGAGGGTCGCGTCGCCGATCAGGGAGAGGGCTGTACCCAGCCCCAAAGGCCAGAGGACGTGGCGAGGAGAGGGGCGGACCGATGGCATCCGTGGCGAACCCCGTCACCCGCCGGCCACGGGCGGGAAGAGAGCAATCACATCGTCGGGCTGTACGGGGGTGTCCATCCCCGCCTGGTAACGGATGTCGCGCCCGTTGATGAAGAGGTGATAGTGATGTCGGAGCTCCCCCTGCTCGTCTAAAACCACAGCCCGCAGGCTTGGGTGCTTCTCGAAGAGCTTTTCCAGGGCATCGCCGATCCGCGCACCAGGCTCCACATCCACTTCCACCTCTTTGCTCCCCACCGCCTGGCGCAGCGTGGCGTAGAGCTTGAACTTCATACGTCGTCCTCCTTTCGGGGTGTCCACCGAAGAAAATTATGCTATAATTGCCCGGTGTGGTCAAGCCCAAAGGTGCAAAAGGCGGAGAGAAATGGCCGGCAAGCTCAAGGATAAACTCGCCTTCCTCAATCAGGTTCCCCTTTTCGAAAACCTGCTCCCTTCGGAACGGGAAGCGCTGGCCGCCAGCCTGCGCAGCCGACGGTACTCCCGGGGAACGATGATCTTCCACCAGGATGATCCGGGACACAGCCTCTACATCATCGCCTCTGGCCAGGTGCGCATCTTTCGGATCAGCGCCGAGGGGTACGAGATGTCCGTCGCCATCTTCGGCGAGGGAGATGTCTTCGGGGAGCTGGCCATCATTGACGGTCAGCCCCGCTCGGCCAGTGCCGTGGCAATGACCGACGTAGAGACGCTGATCCTGCACCGAGAGGACTTCGTGCATCACCTGCACTCCTCCCCCCGGATGGCCATCGGCGTCCTGGAGGTGCTCAGCCAACGGCTGCGCACGACCACCGATTACGCCGAGAGCCTGGTCGCCCTGGACGTCTATGGTCGGGTGGTCCGGGAGCTGGTCACCCTGGCCGACCAGCACGGCCAGGTGACGGAGGCGGGCGTCCTCATTGACGTTCCCCTCACCCAGACGGAGCTGGCTTCCCTGGTGGGGACGAGCCGGGAGAGCGTCAACAAGGTGCTAGGCCGGCTCCGCGACGCCGGCCTGGTCCGGCTGCAGCGCAACCGGATCATCCTCCTGAACATAGATGAGATGCGCAATTGGACCCACTGATCCCTTCAGAACGCCTCGCCTCCGACGAGGCCGCGTGGGACCACTTCGTCGCGGCGCATCCCCAAGGGCACATCCTCCAGACCACCCCCTGGGCCCGGCTGAAGGCCCGCTTCGGGTGGCAGGCCGTTCGGGTCCCCCTGGTGCAGAGGGGACGGCTGGTGGCCGGTGCCCAGGTGCTCCTGCGCCGGCTTCCTCTGGGGTTGGGGACGCTGGCCTACATCCCTCGGGGGCCGGTGGCCGACGGAACCGACTCCCGCCTCTTATCCTCCCTCTGGGAAGCCATCGAGGCGACCGTCCGCGCCCACGGTGCCTTCTTCCTC
>WFUY01000480.1 GCA_015484715.1 Thermoflexales bacterium
CCGGGCTGAGGGGAGCAAAGCCCTAACGGGCTGTCTCGCAGCCCCCGGAGGGGGCTTTCCCCTTCTCAGCCGGGCGGTTGAGCGCCCGGCGTTGACTTATGGGTAATCACCGGCTGCTGACCCCGCTTGACAGGGGAGCAAGCTGCTGGTAAGATTTGAACAGCCTATCCCATGCAACACCGGCCCTGGGGAAAAGTTGCGATGCACCACCGACGAAAGGCCGACCACATCCGCATCAACCTGGAAGAGGACGTCTCCTCCTGGCTCAGCACGGGGCTGGAGCGGCTGCACTTCGTCCACCAGGCGCTCCCGGAACTGGACCTGGATGCCATTGACCTGGGGGTGACCTTGCTGGGCAAGCGGCTGCGGGCTCCACTGCTCATCTCTTCGATGACCGGCGGCACCGAAGAGGCCCGCCACATCAACCGTCGTCTGGCCGAAGCTGCTCAAGCGGCCGGGATCGCTATGGGGCTGGGGTCGGCCCGGGCAGCGCTGGAGGACCCTAGCCTGGCCTCCACCTACCAGGTGCGGGACCTGGCCCCCGAGATCCTGCTGCTGGCCAACCTGGGCGCCGTGCAGCTCAACTACGGCTACACGGTGGACCACTGCCGGCGGGCCGTGGAGATGGTCGAAGCCGACGGCCTGGTCCTGCACCTAAACCCGCTGCAGGAAGCCCTCCAGCCGGAGGGGGACCGGAACTGGGCCAACCTGCTGACGAAGATCGAGCAGGTCTGCCGAGCGCTGCCGGTCCCTGTCGTGGCTAAGGAGGTGGGCTGGGGCATTTCGGAGCGGGCGGCTCGCCAACTGGCCGAGGCCGGCGTGGCGGCCATTGACGTGGCCGGCGCCGGGGGGACCTCCTGGAGCCAGGTGGAGATGCACCGAGCCAGAGACCCCCTTCTGGCTCGGGTGGCCACCCACTTCCGCGACTGGGGTATCCCCACCGCCGAGAGCATCCAGATGGTCCGTCGGGGAGCACCGGAGATGCCCATCATCGCCAGCGGAGGGCTGCGGACGGGGGTTGACGTGGCCAAGGCCATCGCCCTGGGGGCCACGGCAGCCGGGATGGCCGGCCCCTTCCTCCGAGCTGCCGTCCATTCCACCGAGGCGGTGCTGGAGTTCATCGAGGAGGTAACCTTGACACTGCGGGTGGCAATGTTCGGCGTCGGTGCGGCTGACATCGCATCGCTGCAGGCCACGCCTCTCCAGGAGAGGCTGCCCATCCCTTCTGAGGCCCAGGCCCTCTGGGGTCGGGATGGTTCCCACCACGAGGCTGGGAGGTAGCCCATCGTTCCAGCCTCCGAGAGTTTGGAGATGCCGGGTATCACTCCAACGACAAAGACGACGAGGCGCGACAATGAACCTGACCGAAGCTATCCAAACCTATCTACCTCAGATCGAAGCCGAGATGCAGGCCCTGCTGACCCAGCCCCTGGGGGAGGAAAGATCATCGGCTGCAACGTATGGACCCTTCTACGGAATGGCCCACTACCATCTGGGCTGGGTGGACGAGACCTTCCAACCGACTCAGGCCGACGGCGGCAAGCGGATCCGCCCACTTCTCTGCCTGCTCACCTGCCAGGCCGCCGGGGGGGATCCGCAGCGTGCCCTACCGGCCGCGGCCGCCATCGAAGTGCTGCACAACTTCTCCCTCATCCACGACGACATCGAGGACAACGACCGCCTACGGCGGGGGCGGCCCACCGTCTGGGCCCTCTGGGGCATCGCCCAGGCCATCAACGTGGGCGATCTCCTCTTTGCCCTGGCCCACCTGGCCCTGGGTCGGCTGGAGGAGCGCGGTGTACCTTCAGACCGGGTGCTGCAAGCGCTCCGCCGTTTCGACGAGACCTGTATCGCCCTCACCCAGGGCCAATACCTGGACCTGGACTTCGAGGCGCGGGCCGAGGTCTCTGTAGAGGACTACCTGACGATGATCGCCGGCAAGACGGCGGCGCTGTTGAGCACCTCGGCCTACCTCGGAGCGCTGCTGGCAGGAGCCACTACGGCCACCTGCCGGGCTTACGAGGCCTTTGGCCGTCATCTGGGGATGGCCTTCCAGATCGAGGACGACATCCTGGGCATCTGGGGCGAGGCGGAAACGACGGGCAAGGCGGCCTCGGACATCGCCCATCGCAAGAAGACGTTGCCCATCGTCTACGGGTTGAGCCGAAGCCCGGCGCTGCGGGCCCTTTACGAGGATGGCGAGATGACGCCTCAGCAGGAAGCCCAAGTGCGAGCCCTGCTGGAGGAGGTGGGAGCTCGGAACTATGCCGCTGAGATGGCCCGCCAACATCACGCCCAGGCCATGGCAGCCCTGGAGCGGGCGAACCCTATCGGACCGGCTGCTCAGGCGCTTTGGGAGCTGGCCGGTCGCCTACTGGGGCGCGTGCGTTAAGCCGCTCTGGCAGATGGGAGATGCTGCGCAGCCGACGGAGGAGGTGGAGGGGCCATTCCTACAACCCTGGAAGGAACGGCAATGAACCCACCAATGCTGAAGATCGAGCTCCCTGTCGAACTTCTCTTTGGAGAGCGAGTCCAATACCTGGAACGGACAGCCGAAGAGGTGCGCCGACAACTGGAGTCCTTCACGGGTGGCCCTGTCGCCTACGACTCAACGGCGCTGCAGGCGCTGGACGAGTGGATTGAGCGGAGGACCCGGCGGGGCCCCCTCTCTCCGGGTGAGCGCGTCCAGATCATCGCCTTCGTAGGCCAGATGTTCCTGAAACGTCACGGGGGCTTCTGGGCGGTGAGGGAGGAGAGAGGGCGGCGATCCTTGGGCGTGGTCTGCCCCCTGGTTGGATCATCCCGCCACCTCCAGTTCATTGACCTCACCGGACAGGTCCACCGCCGCCTGAAGGAAGGCATCACAGCATCCCTGACCTTCTTCTACCTCACTACCAGCGTAGACCTCCAGGGCCAAACGGTCTCGGAATGACCCGATATGGTTGAGTGCCCGCTTCAGATCTCCGAGGTCTGAACAACTCTTTGCGGTGACGCAACGAGGGTCTTTGTCCCCCCTTGGCAGATGCAACCCTTTATCGGGGACCTCAGAGGTCTTAATCTCGCCGTGTAAGATGAGGGCCTGGCCCTCGGCAGCCAAGCTAGAGTGGGGATAACGTGGACGAGCGTCTTCTGATCCCGACCAAAATTACCATTCCTCATCGGTCGTCAGAGGTCCTGCGCCGGCAACGGCTGCTCGACTTCATCCACGAACATCTGGACCGCAAACTGATCATCGTCTCGGCCCCGGCCGGCTACGGCAAGACCACACTTCTGGTGGACTTCAGCACCGATACGGAGATCCCGGTCTGCTGGTACACCCTGGACGAGGGCGATCGGGATTTGGGCGTCTTCCTGGCCTATCTCACCGCCAGCCTGCGTCGGCGGTTCCCCAACTTTGGCCACCAGACCCACCAATTGCTGGAACAGGGGACCATTACACCCCGAAGGGCCGCCGGTGCGGTGGTGGCGGACATCGTCGAGAGCATCCCCGACTACTTCGCCTGCGTCCTGGATGACTGGCACCTGGTCAACGATAGCCCCGAGATCGTCCAGTTCTTGGACCGGCTCCTGCACTATCTGCCGGAGCAGGCCCACCTGATCGTGGCCGGGCGGAGCCTACCCCGGGCCTCCCTCATCCGGCTGGCCGCCCGGCGGGAAGTGGCCGGTCTGGGTCCCAACGACCTGCGCTTCACCGCCGAGGAGGTCCAACACCTCCTGGCCACCTACTACCGGATCCAGGTCTCGCTGGAACAGGCGGCCCAACTGGCCGAGGAGTCCGAGGGGTGGATCACCGGCATCCTGCTCACCACCCACACGATGTGGCAGGGGCTGCTGGCCAGCCTGCTGCAGGGACGCAGTGCCTCCGTACCCCTCTACGAGTACCTGGCCGGCGAGGTCTACGCCCAGCAGTCCCCGGAGATGCGGGACTTTCTCCTCGCCTCGGCAGTGCCCCGCCAGGTCACGGCAGCCCTCTGCGATCACCTGCGCCAGGCCGGGGACTCCCAGGAATGGCTGGACCTGGTGGAGGGGCGCAACCTCTTCCTCACCCGCATCGAAGCGGAGGGGGAAGTCTGGTATCGCTACCACAATCTCTTCCAGTCCTTCCTGCGGAACCGCTTCCAACAGGAGTCACCGACCCGGTTTCGGGAGATGCACCGCCGGGCCGGGGAGTGGTTTGAGGAGCAGAACCACCCCGAGGAGGCGGTGGAGCACTACCTGGCCGCCACCGCTTACGACGAGGCTATCCGTGTGATCGAGGCCTGTGTGCAGGACTTTTTCACAGCCGGACGGACGGGTACCATCCTCGCCTGGGCCGAGGCCCTACCCCAGGCGGTGCGGAAGAAGGCCCCGGAGCTCCTGCTCTACCAGGCCAAGGTGCTAGGCGATCGAGGCCGGCCTCGGGAGGCCCTGGCCGTGCTAGAGACAGCCCAGACCGCTTTTCAGGCCAGGGAGGATCCAGTAGGTCAGGTGCGAGTGCTTCTCCCTCGGGGGTGGGCATTGCTGGCTCTCAATCATCACCGCGAAGCCGTGAGGAGCGGGGAGCGAGCTTACGAGATGCTGGTTGCCCTGGACAAGGGTGAAACTCCCCTAGCTGCAGAAGCACTGCGGCTGCTTGGCTTCGGTTGGAGCTCGCGGGGGGAGTTCAAAAAGGGTGAACAATACCTCACCCAAGCGCTGCAGTTGTATGAGCGCATCGGAGAGGCCATCCCCTTCAACCTGGCCCGCGTCCTCCAAGACCTGGCCTACACCCTGCTGCGGCAGGGGCGGTTGCCGGAGGCGACCACCTACCAAGAACGGGCCCTGGCCCTCTGGCGGGAGATCGGTAGCCCGGGCCCTCTGGCCTGGAACCTGAACAATACCGGGTACAACCGCTACCTGACCGGAGATTACCAGGACGCTCTGGCGCTCTATCAGGAAGCCTTGCCCAGGGCCGAGGAAGCCGAAGATCGCTACATCCAGGTTGTTCTTCTAGCGGGCATCGGAGACGTCCAGCGGGATACCGGGCAGTTCGATGCGGCCCTGGAAGCCTACCGGCGGGCGGAAGAGATGGCCCGCCAGGGGGGTAACGTGGCCCTGATCGCCTACCTCCTCGACGCCCAGGGCCACCTCCACCGCCTGCGGGGAGACCTCAACCAGGCCCAGGTTGCCCTGAGTCAGGCCGAGGCGCTGGCCAGGGAGCACGGACTCCAGCATCAAGCCCTCCTCTCCGCCGCAGCCCTGGCGCTGGTCCGCATCGAAGCAGAGCAGGCCCAGGAGGTCACTCCTCTGCTCCACGCCCGCGATGCCCTCCAGGAGGCCAACGCCCGTCTGGAACTGGTGCGTGTCCTCTTCTGGCTGGCCCAGGCCGCGTTCCAAAGGGAAGAACGAACAGTGGCGCGGAACTCCCTGCAGCAACTGCTCCGTCTCAGCCGCGAGGTGGGAGCCGTTCCCTTCTCGCCGGCCGAGGGACGCCACGCCCTCGCCCTGCTCCGTTGGGCAAAGCGGGAGAAACTGCCGGAGGAAGAAGCCCGCTATCTGGTCACCTGGCTGGAGCGCATCCAGGAGCGGCCATCCCGGGCGGCGGCACCGACCTCTGAGAAACGTCCTCGTTTGGAGATCTACGGCTTCGGCCCGGGGCGCGTCCTGCGGGATGGGGAGC
This sequence comes from Thermoflexales bacterium, assembly GCA_015484715.1. Classification (GTDB taxonomy): domain Bacteria; phylum Chloroflexota; class Anaerolineae; order S140-20; family S140-20; genus S140-20. The sequence continues at coordinate 5,639 of WFUY01000480.1, forward strand.
TCATCCCCATCGCCGCCTGGGGGGCGGCCATCGCCCGGGAGCTCTTCTTCTTCATCTTGGACCAGGCTCCCCTTCGCAAAGAACAGATCGGGGTCGTCTTCTGGCCTGGGCTTCCTCCGGGGAGAATGACCAGCGCCTTCCACGCCACCAAGTACAAGGCCCGCCGGGCGCTGGGGGTGGAGTTCGTCGTTTATGAGGAGGGGCTCTACCACGTCCATCTGGAGGCCGACTGGTGGTACGATGTGGCCGAGTTCGAGCGGCTGGTGCGGACCGCCCGGCGGCTTCCCTTGGAGGATCCCGAGGGCCTCGAAGCCCGCCGTCGGGCCATCGCTCTCTACCAGGGCGACTACCTGGAGGACGTCTACGCCGATTGGGCGGCCCAGCGACGCCGGGCGCTGCAGGAGGAGTTCCTGGAGGTGCTGGCCGGGCTGGCTCGATATATGCTGGAAGCCCAGGAGCCCGAGGAAGCACTCCGCCTCTACCGACGCGGTCTCCGGATGGATCCTTACCGTGAGGACTTCCACCGAGGGGTGATGCGTGCCCTCATCGCCCTGGGACGGCGAGCGGAGGCCTTGGCCCACTTTGACGCCCTGACCCGCCAACTGGACCGGGAGCTCCACACCACCCCTGATCCCGAGACAGTGGCCTTGGGTGAGCGCCTCCGCTCCCATTCCCGCTTACAGCCGTAGGCACTTACTACTCCGATAATTCCCCATGGGTAATCGCCCAATCACTACCCCCCTGCCCTCCTCGGCCTCCATATCTCTCCACCGTTCTGAGCCGGTTCACGATCCGATGGGGGCATGGTTTCGTCACACTTCTGTTACACGCACGGTCATAGGTTTCCTTTAATGTTGAGGACAGTCTGAAGATTGGCTCCTCTCCCGGAGCCAGACTTGGGTACATTTCACTTTGTGGAGGAAGGCGTGGAAGTCCGCTTTGTGGGTCGAAAGCGGGTTTCTGGCCGGACTTAGCTAGGAGGAGGAAACCTATGTCCGGGAAGATCCGTACCCTCAGCTTCTGGTTTGTCAGTAACCCCTTGGCGGTTCGTTTCGCCCTGATGAGTGCGAGCGTGGCTCTTGCCTTGGCTACCGGTTTTGTGCTCAACTCACCGCCGGTTGGTGGTGGAAGCGGCGCTGTGTAGTTATGAGAGGGCAACCAACGCTCCCGAAGTGAGCGACTTCATAGCCAAACTGAAGAGCAGTCCACAGTCATCTCCCCCTTTCCGTGCTATCCTGGAGGTGGATCGCGGGTAGGAACGATCGGCCAGAGCCCTGGCTCTGGCACCACGGAAAGGGGGATGATGATGTTTGAAACATTGGCGAGCAGCTTCTTCCCACTGGTGCAGATCGCTGCGCTCTCCATCGCTGTCCTGCTGGCCATCTCCAGCCTCTCCCTGCTCCTGCTCTCCGCTTTCAGCGTCCAGATGGGGGACGAGACGGCAGCCGGCGGCACACCCATCGCGCTTCTCCTGCTGGTGCTTGCCTTCCTTTTGGCCCGACCCTTTGTGTAGGCATAACCGCGCACCACCCGCCTTCGAGCGGATCGGGGCCCTGCCGAAGGCGAACCGGGTTGTAACGTCGAGAGAGGCTGACCGTAGGTCAGCCTCTCTATGGTTCTCCCCGCACCACCTGCACCGGCCCCAGTACCACCCGATCCCCGGCCAGGTTCCCCTGCCGGTCGAAGAGGGGCAACCGCCGGACCGTCGTCATCCCATAGAGCCCCACCTCCAGGTAGTAATCGCCCGCCGGGGCTTCGTCCGGCACCCGCAGTCGGTACGAGGGATCGGCCACCTGCTGCCCCTCGATCCACTTGGGAATCCAGAGGAAGGTGGGGAACGCCCCTCCCATCGGCGTGTAGTCCTGTTGCGCCCACACCTGCCCGTCGGGACCGATCAGGTGCACGAAGACGGTGTAGCTCTCCAGCACCGGCTGAAGGGCCCGCCAGCCCAAGGTCGCATGGAGGGTCTGGCCGGCCCGAAGGCGGAGGGGTTCTCGCCAGGGAGCCTCCCGCCGCTGCCCTCCGGCCCGCACTCGAGCCCCCACCAGCGCGATCTTGCTGTCGAAGTTGCCCAGCGCCCGGGCCAGGACCTCTCTGGAAGGCGTAACTCCGCGGGCTGGCACCACCTCCAGCGTCCCCAGTTCGATCATCATCTCCCCTCCGCTATCCTCCCCCTCCCTTTCGGTCAGGACCACGTCCTCGCCCCGGGATAGGTTATGCATCCCCAACCGCAGGGGGTAACGCCCTGGAGGCACCCCAAAGGGGATCGTGATCTCAAACCGCTCCACCAC
>WFUY01000481.1 GCA_015484715.1 Thermoflexales bacterium
GAGGATGGGGGCCGGCGCCGGCCCCCATCCCCCTCCCGTGGCCTCTCCTCTAGCCGCCACCGGCGGCCAGCAGCGCGTCCACCTCCTGCTTGGCCGCGTTCAGGCGGGCCGGGATCATCGTGTCGGGGTCGAAGGGGCCGTTGACGCCGGCCACATCGTCCCACAGCGCCCCCAGGTTCTTCACCATCGCGCTCTCGATGGGCCCCCAGGCAGCGATGGCCGGGTAGGACTTGCCGTGCCCCACCGCTTGGACGAAGACGCCGTAGTCGGGGTCGTCCTTGAAGGTGGGATCGGCCAGCGCCTCCTTGACCGCCGGGAGCATGCCGATGTTGCCGCCGTAGCGGATCTGGGACTCCTTGCTGACCAGGAACTTGACGAACTCGACGGCCTCCTCCTGGTGCTTGCTGCTGTTCCAGACGGTGAGGTCGGAGCCGCCGACGAAGGTGAAGCGGCCCGCCGGCCCCGCCGGGATCTCGTGCACGGCGAAGTTCTCCGCCGCCACACTCCCGGCGAACCCGCCCTTATCCTCCGGCGTGCGGCTGTTCTTCACCATCCAGGGGCCGGAGATGATCATCGCCACCTCACCCGAGGGGAACATCCCGTCCACCTGGGCGCTGTTCAGCTCCAGCACGTCGGGCGGGGTGTAGCCCTTGGTGAAGAGGCTGGCGTAGAACTTGAAGCCTTCGATGGCCTCGGGGCTGTTGAAGACGGCCGCCGTGTTGCCCGGGTTCAGCATCTCCCCGCCGGCTCCCCAGACCCAGGGGGCGAAGTTGTGCAGCACGTTCCAGTCGTTCTTGCCGGGGAAGCCGATGGGGTAGGTCTCCACCTCGCCCGCCTCCTTGGCTTCTTTGATGCGGGCCAGGGCGGCGTCGAAGGTGTCCCAGGTGGCGAAGGCTTCATCCGGGTCCAGCCCCACCTTCTCCAGCACATCCTTGCGGTAGATGATGGCCCGGGTGTCCACGAACCAGGGGACGGCGACGGTGAAGCCGCTGCCCACCGGGTTGCAGGTCTGCCAAGAGGCCTCGACGAAGTTCTCCGCCCCGCCCATCGCCGCGATCTCCTCGGCGGTGAAGGGACGCAGCGCCCCCATCGCGGCGATGGCCGCCACCCAGGTGGTGCCGAGCTGGGAGATGTCCGGCCCCTCGCCGCTGGTGGCCGCCGTGGTGATCTTGCTCCAGGCCGAACCCCAGTCCAGTACCTCCGCCTCAATGCGGATGTTGGGGTGCAGCTTCTCGAACTCGTCAATCTCCGTCTGGATGGCCCCCAACGGGTCTGGGCCGTTGGGCATGATCCAGATCTTCAGGGTGACTTCCTCCGGCGGGGGCGGTGTGGCCGTGACGATCTCCATCACCGTCTTCCCCTGGACGATCTTGGTGACCTGGACCTCCTTGACCACCTCTTTGGTCACCACGACCGTCTTCTCGACGACCTCAGGGGTCGCGCTGCCGCAGGCAGTCGCCAGCATCCCGAGGATCGTCACCAGGCTGAGCAGGACCAACCACCGTGGTTTCATCGTGACTCCCTCCTTTGCAAGGTTCTCACGAACTCGAGACCGGTAAACGGGTGTACTTGGCGTGCGCTCCGGCGGTGCACGGTCTTGCCGGGGCGAAGGGCTCCTGACAATCAGCGGGAGGGCCGGCTTCTCGGGTCGGGGGCCGTCCTTATTCCAGGCCCCTGGAGCCGCTCAGCGCTCCGCACGAGGCCCGGATGACCAACTGGGTGGGTAGGATGATGTGCTGGGGGGCTTCGGCCTGCTGTTCGATCAGGCCGATCAGCACTTCCACCGCCGTGGCCCCCAACCGCTCGATGGGCTGGCGGACGGTGGTCAGCGCCGGCTCGACGATGGAGGCAACGGGTAGGTCATCGAACCCGACCACGGCCACATCCTCGGGGATGCGCAGCCCGGCCTCCTTGATCGCCTTCATCGCGCCGACGGCCATCGTGTCGCTGGCGACGAAGACGGCCGTGGGTCGGTGGGGCAGTAGCCGCTGCATCGCCATCCGCCCCCCTTCCTCGGTGAAGTCGCCCTCGGCGATGAGCGCATCGTCCACAGGCACCCCCCGCGCCTCCAGGGCCTGGCGGTAGCCCTCCAGCCGGTCCCGGCCCGCCATCATCGCCAGCGGACCGGTCACCGTGGCGATCCGGCGGTGGCCCTGGCGCAGCAGGTGCTCCACGGCCTGGCGGGCGCCGGCCACGTTGTCCACATCCACGTAGCTCACCGCCGCCTCCCGGTGACGGCCCACCGAGACGAAGGGGAGCTTCTCCTGGAGCAGGCGAGGGATGAGGGGGTCGTCCAGCGTCGTCGAGGCCACGACCACACCGTCCAGCGTGCCGCTGCGCAACACCCGACGGTAGAGGCTCTCCTGATCGGTCCGCCCGGTGAAGAGGGAGAGCATCAGGTGGTAGCGATGGGCGTTGCAGGCTTCGGCCATGCCCTGGATGAGGTGGGGGAAGAAGGGGTCGGTGAAGAGGGTGGTCACGGCCTGGGGGATGATGAGCCCCAGCACCTGGGTGCGGTTGGTGGCGAGGCTGCGGGCGGCGGCGTGGGGCTGGTAACCCACCTCCCGAATCACCTGCCAGACGCGCTCGCGCACCTCGGGCCGGACGTTGGGGTGATCGTTGATGACGCGAGAGACGGTGGAGCGGGAGACGCCGGCCAGCTTGGCGATCTCTTCCAGGGTGTGTGCCATAGGGACCTCCTGTTGGGAGCGCTCCCAGTTCAGACCTGAAAAAAAGCGATTTTCGCCTCAAACGCCCCCGAAAACCCGCCGGAATCCCGGCGAAAAGCGGGGCGGTTTTGGGAGCGCTCCCAAAATCGCCTCTATCATACACCATCTTTTCGCCTTTGTCAAGGGGAATTTACCCCAATGCCCACAACCGGCGCAGGCGGCGGTACTTCTCTTTCTCGTAGTAAGCCATCAGCCCGCTCAACCGCAGCCCGTGCAGCCCATCCCGATAGCCCCCCAGCGTGACGAAGCGCCACCAGAAGTGGCGTAGGAACTGGGTGTAAGGGGTGTACCACCGGGGACGCACTCCTTGCCGGTAGAGGACCTGGGCGTCGTAGTCGGTGTAGCGGTCCTGTTTGGCGTGGAAGTGAGCCACGCTGTCGTAGTTGTAGTGGATGAGGGGGTTCTTCAGGTGACCGGCCTGGCCCTCCAGGACGACGATCTCGTGGACCTCTCGCTCGTAGCGGGCCTTCCCCCGCCGGAGGAGGCGCATCTGGTAGTCGGGCCACCAGCCGGCCCCTAGGGTGAGTCGCCCGAAGATGTAGTTGTGGCGGGGCACCCACCAGCCGTTCACATCGGCGCGGCGGATCGCCTGGCGCACCTCCTGGGCCAGCGCCGGCGTCGCCCGCTCGTCGGCATCCACGAAGAAGATCCACCGGGCCTCCACCATCTCCAGGGCCGCGTTGCGCTGCTGGGCGTAGTTGCGGAAGGGATGCCGGATTACCCGTGCCCCCGCCTCCTGCGCCAGCGGCACGGTGGCATCCCCGCTAAAGGCATCGAAGACGACCACCTCATCGGTCCAGATCAGGCTGGCGATGCAGTCCTGGATGTGGCGGGCCTCATCCTTGGTCAGGATCACAGCGACCAGATCCGGGACCGGAGTTGGGGACATTTTTACGCTCCGTTTACGGACAAGGGGGGCTTTTTGTGGTATGATAGAGTCAGAATGACGTTCCTGGTCAGACCCGTCGTTGCCGTCGCAGCCCATCGTAGTCCATCGCAGTTCAAGGTCGCTCACATCGTTGCTCATCCTAGCTCACTGCAGTCCGTCATAGCCCGCTGCAACCCGTTTGAATGTCAACAGTCCGTAAAAAAAAAGCCCCCCCTCCGACGCCGTTGCACAGTCAAACCCACGACTGACCAGGAACGACTTCCGGGCGAGGTGCCAGACACCTCGCCCTTCCCTTTTCCTGCCCCCTGGATGGTGGTCCTTTTTACCGCAGAGCCGCAGAGAAACGCAGAGTTCGCAGAAATTTCTTATCGGTTCTTCTCGATGTTCCTCGGCGTCCTCCGCGCTCTGCGGTTTGAGCGGAGGCCTTGAAGATCAACCTCGGTTTCATACAGCCCTACCGACGGGCGGTTCAGAAGAGGGCGGCGATCTCCCGGTAGGCCCGCACTCGTTCCTCCCCCTCCCGACGCGGGAGCTCTCTTCGGTTCACCGCTCTCCAAGTGGCCCGCGCCTGCCAGGCCATCCCTAGGCGCACGAGCCAGCGGGCCAGCCGGTGGCGCAGCGGACCGTAGTGCTTCTCGTAGAGGCGGCGCCGACTGCGCCACAGGTGGCGTAGCGAGGCCACCCGCACCTGTCCGGCGCTCTGTCCGACGTGGTGGATCACCCGCGCCTCGGGCACGCAGTAGGCCGACCAGCCCGCCCGGTGCATCCGCCAGCACCAGTCAATCTCCTCGCAGTACAGGAAAAACCCCTCATCCAGCAGCCCCACCTGGAGGATGGCCTCCCGGCGAACCATCATCGCGGCCCCCAGAGGATGGTCAATGGGGAAGGGGCGACCGGCCTCGTACAGCCGTCGGGGATAGCGCCCGTTCAGGCGGGACCCATAGAGGCGGCCCGGCACGGGCAAGAGGTCCAAGGCGATCTGCCAGAGGCCGGGGAAGCGGAAGGCGCTGTGCTGGAAGGAGCCATCCCCGTAGCTCAGGCGGACGCCCGCCACACCCACAGCAGGGTGGGCGTCCATAAAGTCCACCAGCGCCGACACTGCCCCCGGCTCCACCTCCGTGTCTGGGTTCAGCAGCAGTACGTAACGGGGAAGGGAGGGTTCGGGGACGGGAGGCTCTTCCTCGAAGCCCATCGCCCGTAGGGCC
>WFUY01000482.1 GCA_015484715.1 Thermoflexales bacterium
CTCAGGGGGCGCTTCTGGCGATGCTGGGCCAGTATGAGCAGGCCCGACAACGCTGCCAGCAGGCGTTGAGGCTCAGCCAGGAGCAGGGAGATCGTCGGGGGGAAGCCACTTCCCTAGGCAACCTGGGGGTGATCCTCCGTGAGCAGGGAGACCCCCGCCAGGCCCTGGCCCTCCACCAGAAGGCCCTGACGCTGGCCCGAGAAGGGGGAGATCGCCAGCAGGAGGCCGTTGCTCAGGTTCAGATCGGGCTAGACCACCTAGCCCTGGGAGCGCTGAGCGAGGCCCGCCACTGGCTGCTGGAGGGGTATGAGGCCAGCCGGAAGCTGGGACTGGTGGAGCCGGCCATCCGCGCCTGCGAGGGGATGGGGCTGGCCTGGCTCCAGACGGGCAAGCTCCAGCCGGCGAAGGTCTGGGCGGGGCGGGCTGTGGAGATGCTGGGAGTGCCGCAGGGAGAGGTGCGCCCGACCACCTCGGTGGAGCGCCCCCGGGCCTCCTCCTTGGAGGAGGTGCACCACGCGCCCCACGCCTACTACGTCTACTACCGGGTGTTGCGGGCCGCCGGACAGACCGCCGAGGCGTCCATCTACCTGGCGATGGCCCACCGCAGCCTGATGGAGCGGGCGCAGTGGCTGCAGGACCCAGCTTGGAGGGAGACCTTTCTGCGCCGGGTGCCCTCGCACCGGGCCGTCTTAGAAGCGTGGGAGGCCTGCGAGCAGCGGGAGCGGGGCCTGCTGCCGGGACAGCAGCGGGTGCGCCTGGCCCGGTCCGACGCTCCACTGGGGCGTCCGCTGACGGAGCGGGAGACGGTCTCCGTCATCTGGACCATAGATGCGCCGGACGACCGCCGTTTCCGCAACAAGGCAGAACGCCGGCGCTACCGGTTGCTGCGGTTGCTTCAGGAGGCAGCCGATCAGGGGGCCGCGCCTACCGATGAGGACCTGGCCGCAGCCCTGGATGTCTCCCGGCGGACCATCCTGCGGGACATCGCGGCACTGGAGGCTGCCGGCTTTCGCATCCCCACTCGGCGGCGCGGGCACTTTCGGTCCGCGTCCCCATCGGCCGGGGATGCTGGGCAGCCTTCCTCCGGCTGACGGGGGCGGATCAGAAGCGGTCCATCGTGTAGGCGGGGATGGTGACCCGGATAGGCTTTCGGGCCACCGGTGCAAGAGGCCATAGCTCACCCAAAGCCACGGCTTCTCCGCAGTTCCCACACGTCCACCACTTATCCTGGTCGTCCTCGCGAGGGCCGTGGAAGGTGAAGAGGGTCGGAAGCCCACAGGCCGGGCAGATGCCGTGACGGCTCTGACGGTGCTGCTGCTGTGAGAACAAAGCGCGGTGTAACAGGTTCATCTCGCTCTCCCTCTACAAAAGGAAAGGGCCGTAAGGGCTGGGCCAGATAGGTTCTCCCCCCCTGGTCACCCTGTTTAACGGGGAAGGCGGCAAATCGTTACAATCCGTTTCCTGGAACGGGGGGAGGACTTTGGCATTATCGCTGGAATGTGCCCCATTCTATCACACCCCTCGGACCGATCCCATAAAGCTCACGTAAATCTGCCATTAAATCTTCGTAAGAACCGGCCGGTGATGACCCACAAGTGAGCGAGAGGGTGGTCCGTAGCAGGCCGTCCACGAATTTCTCACAAATGCATGAATGAGGCGGTCCTTCATTCGTGTATTCGTGCCCCATTCGTGGACGGCTGGTCTCCCTATCTCCAAAGATATGGGTAATCACCGCAAGAACCGGCCCTTGACAAAAGGACTGGGACGGCTATAATACCCTCCACAACCCCATCACGGAAAAGCGTTGATCGGGACGAGTAGCCGGGCTGAAGGTGTCAGGGAGAGGGGGTCGTGGACTGGGAGCCCCCTTCACCGGACCCCGGTGAAAACCCCCCGGGAGTGGGCCTGGGAACGGAAGGGGAACCCCTTCTCAGTAACAGGCCACGGCTCAGCCCCGTTATCGGCTCAGAGGCCAGCGGGCCCGCCAGGGCGCGGCCCGCTGGTGAAGTTGGGTGGAACCGCGTGGGTGCCCCCCTCGCCCCAAGGGTGAGGGGGCGCTTTCGTTAGGGGGATCGGACCAGGACGCATCCGGCGGTGGGTTGCTTTCCATCCGTCGTGATCAAACCCTTTTGAGAGGAGGCGTGGAACGATGGCAGAGAGACAGGAGGATGATCGGCTTTACCGGATCCGCCACTCGGCGGCCCACGTGATGGCTCAGGCGGTGTTGGAGAAGTTCCCTGAGGGGAAGATCGCCATCGGGCCGCCCATCGAGGACGGCTTCTACTACGACTTCGACCTGCCCCGGCCGCTGACGCCGGAGGACCTGGAGGAGATCGAGGCCCGGATGCGGGAGATCATCACCGAGGGCCACGACTTCGAGTACCAGGTCATCAGCCCCGACGAGGCGCGGGAACTCTTCGCCGACCAGCCCTACAAGCTGGAGCTAATTGACGACATCCTCTCGCGCGGGACGGATGAGTACGGGGAGAAGACCGACGAACCCGTCCTTTCCATCTACCGGCACGGCCCCTTCGTGGACCTCTGTCGGGGACCCCACGTGAGGAACACGCAGGAGATCAACCCCGACGCGGTCAAGCTGCTCAGCGTGGCCGGCGCCTACTGGCGGGGCGACGAGAACCGCCCTATGCTCCAGCGCATCTACGGCACGGCCTGGCAGACGGCCCAGGAGCTGGAAGAGTACCTCTGGCGGCTGGAGGAGGCGAAGAAGCGGGACCACCGGCGGTTGGGCCGAGAACTGGACCTCTTCAGCGTCAGCGACGAGGTGGGACCGGGCCTGATCCTCTGGCACCCCAAAGGGGGGCTGGTCCGCCACCTCATCGAGTCTTCTGCAAGGAGGAGCACCTGAAGCACGGCTACGATCTGGTCTACTCCCCCCACATCGGGCGGGCCGGCCTGTGGGAGCGCTCCGGCCACCTGGACTTCTACCGGGAGAGCATGTACGCTCCGATGGACGTGGAGGGTCAGGAGTACTTCATCAAGCCGATGAACTGCCCCTTCCACATCCAGATCTACCGGAGCCGTACCCGCAGCTACCGGGACCTGCCCATCCGGCTGGCCGAGTGGGGGACGGTCTATCGTTACGAGCGGTCAGGGGTGCTCCACGGGCTGACGCGGGTGCGGGGCTTCACCCAGGACGACGCCCACATCTTCTGTCGGCCCGACCAGGTGGAGGACGAGATCGGCCGGGTCCTGGACTTCACGCTGCACATCCTCCGCTCCTTCGGCCTGACCGACTTCAGAGCCTACCTGGCCACCCGCCCGGAGAAGGCGGTGGGGGAGCCGGCCCGCTGGGAGCAGGCGACGGAGGCGCTGCGCCGGGCCATTGAGGCCCACGGGCTGGCCTACGAGGTGGACGAGGGGGGTGGCGCCTTCTACGGCCCCAAGATTGACCTGAAGATCGCCGACGCCTTGGGCCGGGAGTGGCAGTGCACGACCATCCAGTTCGACTTCAACCTGCCGGAACGGTGGGACCTGGCCTACGTGGGGGAGGACGGGAAGGAGCACCGTCCCTACATGGTGCATCGGGCGCTGCTGGGTTCGATGGAACGCTTCTTCGGCGTCCTCATCGAGCACTACGGCGGGGCCTTCCCCGTCTGGCTGGCGCCGGTACAGGCAGTGCTCATCCCCATCGCCGACCGACACCTGGACTACTGCTACCAAGTGGCGGAGAGGCTGCGGGAGGCCGGCCTGCGGGTGGAGGTCAACGCCTCCAAGGAGCGGATGGGGGCCAAGATTCGGGACGCCCAGCTCCAGAAGATCCCCTACATGCTCGTCGTGGGAGATCGGGAGGTGAAGGGGGGTAACGTCGCCGTCCGGCTGCGCACCGAGGAGAACCTGGGGGCGATCTCCGTGGATGCCTTCATCGCCATGGCCCAGGAGGCCATCGCCGAGAAACGGTCGCTCTGAGCGACCGCGGACGACCGACGGCGGACCGCAGACCCGGGCGACCGCCGGCCATCCGTAGGGTGGGTTTCTCACCCGCCTAAGGGTAGCTATGAAGGCTGCCCTACTCCCCGCCGCCGACCCAGCGAGGCATCTGGGCCTGTCCGTCCAGGGTCAGTTGCCACACCTGCTGCTTCGTCAGGTCCACGAGAAAGAGGTCTCCCCGGTCGGGGATGACCAACTGGCTCCCGTCGGGGCTCCAGGCCACGTCGGGCAGGTGGGGGCCGAGCAGCGGGACCTCACCGGTCGTCCCCACCTCCAGCGGGTAGACGCGCCGGCGGTTGCTCCCATCCCGGTCCATCACGTAGACGGCGTAGAGGCTGTTCTCGCTGGCATAGGGGTTGAGGGCCCGGCCAAAGGCGATGAGGCTCTCCGGCTCCCCGCCGGGGCCGGTCCGCTCGGGCGACCAGCGGGGCAGTGCCCACATCCCCGCCTCCTCGACCAGGCGGGCGGCTACCTCCCCATCGGTGCTGAGCACCCAGATGCCGAAGCGAGGGCTGTCTTCGGGGTTGACCGGCGCGCCGCCGGGGAGGCCGCCGGTGGGCGGATCGTGCAGGACGGCGACCAGGTAGCGGCCGTCCGGCGACCAGGAGGGCTCCGGCACCCAGACCCACTCCTGGTAGGTGCGGTAGGGAGGGAAGCGATAGAGGGTCTCCCGCCGCGCCCTCCGCAGGGGGATGATGCCGATCTCGTCGGCCCAGGCGTAGGCGATGGTGGTGCCGTCGGGGGACCAGGCGTAGTTCGTCCCCCACCATCCGTAAGCGCCACCGAAGATGGGGCCGAGCACCTGCCGCTTCCCCACCAGTTCCCCCGAGGCCGTCACCCGGGCGATCCAGAGGTCGTTGTTGGCCTGCCAGCCGGGGGGGCCCGGCGAGGACCGACCGGTCGTGTAGGCGATCCGATCCCCTCGAGGGGACCAGAAGGCTCCCAGCACGTTCTCCACCCCTAAGGGCTGGGGGCGTGCGTTGGAGACCGTCAGGTCCAGCAGCCAGAGGCTGTTGAAAGGGGGGTCCCTCGGGGGCTCCGCCGTCGAGCGGCCTGAGGGCAGGGCCGGCGTGGCGGCAGGGAGGGTGGCCGTCGGGGTGAGCCCTGGCGTTGCGGTGGGCACGCGGGTGAAGAGCAGCCACCGCCCGTCGGGGGATGGGGCGAAGACCCGCCGGTCCAGCCGCCCGTCGTCGGTCAGCCGACGGCGGGCGGTGTTCGTCCCCCGCATCAGCCAGGCGTTGTAACCTACCTCCTCGCTGCCGGAGATGTAGACCAACGTCCCGCTGATGGGCACCCGCTGGAGTTGCTCCTGAGCACCGGCCAGGACGATCTGAGGCTTGGGAGCCTCGATGATCCGCCGCTGGACCACCTGGCGTTCCACCTCCACGCCATCTTCATAGACGACGCGGGTAATGATCTCCTCGATGCCGTTCTCCCCCGGGGCCAGCACGCGGCTCTCCCCCACCGGGATGCTGGCGTCCCGCAGCACTTGGGTCTCGTAGGGGATGGGCCGCCGGGTGACCTCCTGGCGCTCCTCGACCCGGACGACGGTGACCGTCATCCCCTCCTCCAGCGGCATATACTCTGGGGGCTGCACTCGATCCCGAGGTCCCAGCGTGATGCCCGCCTCGGCCAGTAGGTCCCGCACCGTCGCGGCCTGGGTGGTGATCTGGCGGGTCTGGCCGTCGGCGATGAGCGTAACCTGGTGGCGTCCGGCCGGTTGGGAGACGCAGCCCAGGAGGCCGCTCCCCAGCAGCAGGAGGACCAGCAGGGACCAGGGGAGAGCCGGAAACCGGCTGGGGGTAGGCTGGCGATGGGGTGAAGAGCAGAATCGTTTCATCTCCGGTACATCCGTGAGCGTCCGCGTAGCCGCACCAATCGAATCCCTCCGCCCCTTGAGTTTACCACAAAGGGGAAAGTTCTCCAAGGTAACTCAAACCGGTGATTGCCCATATCTTTGGAGATAGGGAGACCAGCCGTCCACGAATGGGGCACGAATACACGAATGAAGGACCGCCTCATTCGTGCATTGGTGAGAAATTCGTGGGCGGCCTGCTACGGACCACTCTCTCGCTCCCTTGTGGGTCATCACCGCTAACTCAAAGGGTTGCCGGGAACGGCGCGTTGTGTTACACTGAAGCCCCAGGTGAGGAGGGAGACTATGGTAGACATACAGGCAAACATCGCTGAGGTGTTGGAGCGGATCGGAGCGGCGGCGGCCCGGGTGGGGCGGGACGGGCGTGAGATCACCCTCGTCGCCGTCACCAAGACCCACCCGCCGGAGGCGATCGTCGCGGCCTACGAGGCCGGGCTGCGCCACTTTGGCGAGAATCGGCCCGAGGAGGGGCGGGACAAAATCCCCCAGGTGCTGGCTCGCCTCTCGGGACCGGCCCCGACCTGGCATATGGTGGGCCACATCCAAAGCCGCAAGGCCCGTGACGTGGTTGCCTTCTTCGACGTGGTCCACTCGGTGGACCGGCTCAAGATCGCCCGTCGGCTGAGCCGCTTCGCCCAGCAGAGCGGGCGCACCATCCCCATCCTGTTGGAGTGCAACATCAGCGGCGAGGTCACCAAGTATGGCTTCGCCGTGGATCGCTGGGAAGAGGATCCCCTCCAGCGGACCCAGTTCCTGGATGACGTGACCCAGGTCCTGGCGCTACCGGCGCTGCGCGTCGAAGGGCTGATGACAATGGCCCCCATCGTCCCGGACCCTGAGATGGTCCGACCCCTCTTCCGGCGGCTACGGGCCCTGCGCGACTTCCTGGCCGACCAGTTCCCCGACGCCTCCTGGCACCACCTCTCTATGGGGATGACGGACGACTTTGAGGTGGCGGTAGAGGAAGGGGCGACGATGGTCCGCATCGGTCGGGCGATCTTCGGCCCCCGCTATCCCCTGTGACTCCCTCCCGACGCTCGCCGATCCTGCAACTTTCTCGCCCCTTGTGCGTAGAGAAAGGCAGATGGGGGGCAGATTGCAAATTGCAGATTGCAAATTGCAGATTGCAAGTGGCAGAGCGCAAGGAGGGTAGAACGCTATGGACAAACGATTGGTGCGCAGCCGGAAGGATCGGATGATCGCCGGCGTCTGCGGGGGGCTGGGGGACTACCTGGAGATTGACCCCCTCTGGATACGCCTCTTCTTCGTCCTGCTCCTCTTCGCCACCGGCTCCGGCCTGCTCCTCTACCTCATCCTCTGGATCCTCATCCCTGAAGAGGGGAAGGTCTACACAAGCCCCAAGGAGGTGATCGAGGAAGGAGTGCAGGAGGTGGCGGAGACGGCCCGCCAGGCCGGTGAGGCGATAGGGACCCAACTGCGCCTGGCGGGTGCCAAGGAGGAGCCCTCGGACCGCAACGTCCTGCTGGTGGGGATGGTGCTCATCGTCCTGGGCATCATCTTCCTGATGGAGAACCTGGGATTCCGCTGGTTGAGCTTCCGCATCTGGTGGCCGGTCATCCTGATCGCGGGCGGGCTGGCCCTGCTGCTGCGACGAATGGGGTAGAAGACGATGACATTGCGAAGACGTTCGGGACTGGTCGGGCCGCTGATCCTCATCGCTGTTGGGGTGATCCTCCTCCTCAACAACCTGGGGGTGATCTCCTGGGAGATATGGGATCTGCTCTGGCGGCTGTGGCCGCTGATCCTCATCGGCATCGGACTGGAGATCCTGCTGGGGCGGCGGGCCTCTTGGGGAGCCCTTCTGGCCGTCGTCCTGGTCTTCCTCATCGCGGCCGGCGTCTTCTTCGTCCGCTGGCTGACCACGGGGGCCGATTGGCTGACGGGCGAGAGCACCCTCCGCGAGCAGAACGTCGTCTGGGAGATGGACGGGGCCGAGCGGGCCGAGATCCGGCTGGAGGCGGGTGTGGGACGGCTGGACGTGGACGCCCTGGAGGACTCGCCCGACCTGCTCCACGCCCAGATCGAGCTTCCAGACCGGGCCAGGCTGGAGGAGGAGTTCAGCATCCGAGACGGGCTGGCCCGGGGAACTCTCCGGATCCGCCGAGCCCCTCGCTTCTTCGGCTTCGGCTTCCGGGGCGGGGACTGGAAGGTGTACCTGAGCCCCCGCATCCCCCTGCAACTGCGCCTGGACGCGGGAGTCGGGGAGTCCTACCTGGACCTCTCGGAGCTTCAGGTGGAGCGGCTGGACCTCAACATGGGGGTCGGCGACGTGACGGTGGTGATGCCCGCCGAAGGGCAGGTCAGGGCCACGGTGGACGGCGGCGTGGGGGACCTGCGGATCGTCATCCCCCGAGGAATGGCTGCTCGCATCCGGGTGAATCGGGGGGTGGGCAACCTGTCGGTGGACGACCGCTTCTCCCGCGACGGCGACGTGTACATCAGCGAGGGGTACGGGACTTCGGACAACTGGGTGGACCTGGACCTGGACATCGGCATCGGTGATGTGACCATTGAGGGATCGTGAGGATGATGATGCGCGAACCGCTCTACTACGACCGCTTTCCCTCGCCGCTGGGGGAGATCCTGGCGGCGGTGAGCCCCGAGGGGGTCTACGCCCTCACCTGGAAGCAGGACGAAGAGCGCTTCGCGCGCCGGCTGGAGGAGGAGTGGGGTGGGCCGGTCCTGCGAGACCCGGAACGGCTGCGCCCCCTCTTCCGCCAACTGGAGGACTACTTCGCCGGCCGCACCTTCACCTTCGACGTGCCCCTGGAC
>WFUY01000483.1 GCA_015484715.1 Thermoflexales bacterium
CTGCAGGGCCTCTCGCATCCCCGGAGGCATCTCGACGGGGCGGACGGTCACGCCGTCGGCCTCGAAGCGGATCTCGTTGAGGCCGCCGAAGGCCGCAGCGTACTGGTCCTGCTTGCCCACCGGCATCCCCATCTGCTCGATCTCGATGGTGCAGGCCAGTTCGGCGATCTCCGCCCGGCTCATCTCCCAGCCGTACCAGGCGGCCAGGGCGGTGATCATCGAGACGGCCACGCTGCCCGAGGAGCCCAGGCCGGTGCCCGGCGGGATCTGGGAGGCCAGGAAGATGTTCATCCCCTCGGCGTTGCCGAAGTGGTGGACGACGGCCTTGGGCAGGGCCAGGTCGCCGTCCCAGAAGAGGTCCGCCGGCAGCGGCTGGCGGAAGAAGACCTGGTAGTCGGCCGAGATGATCTGGAGGGTGTTGCGGTTCCCCGGGGAGAGGATGGTGTAGACGTAGTGGTTGATGGTCGTGCTGACCACCATTCCCCCGAAGCGGGTGTAGTAAGCGGGCAGGTCCGTTCCCCCCCCTCCAAAGCTGACGCGGACCGGCGCACGGGCGATCAGTGCTGCGACTCCTGGAATCTCTCCTCCCATCACGATTCTCCTCCGATGAAAGCCAGGTGACCGGTCGAGGTGGGGCTGAGGTTGGCCACCGGACGTGGCCGGGAGGCCTCCACCCGCCGAGCCCGGCGAGCCGCGATCATCTGGGCCCGTTGGTAGTTCTCCAGCGTCCCGATGTCAATCAGCATCTCCCGAATGCAATGTCCCTGGATGGGCAGCCCTTCGGCCAGCATCCGGGGGAAGAGGTCACGACCGAAGTCGTAGGGGGTCTCCGGCGGGATCAGGTCCAGGACCCGAGGCTCAACGACGAAGACGCCGGCGTTGGCCAGCCGGGAGAAGACCTGGTCAGGGGCCGGCTTCTCCACGAAGCGGGTGACCCGACCGTCGTCGTCCAGCTCCACGATGCCGCAGGCGGTGGGGTTCTCCACCTCGTAGAGGGCCATCGTGATCAGGGCGTTGCCCTGCCGGTGTCGGGCGATCAGGTCGCTGACGTTCAGGTCGGTGTAGAGATCGCCGTAGAAGACGAGGAAGGGGCCGTCGTTGAAGTACCAGGCCAGCCGCCGCGCAGCCCCCGCCGATCCCAACAGATGCTCTTCAAAGGAGTAGTGAATGCGCACTCCCCACCGACGCCCGTGGCCTAGGTGATGGACGATGACCCACGGCTTGTAGTGGAGGTTGATGGCGATCTCGGTGACGCCATGTTCCCGGAGCAGGATGATGATCTGCTCCAGCAGGGGACGATCCCCTACAGGCAGCATCGGTTTGGGACGGTCGTAAGTGAGGGGGCGCAACCGCCGGCCCTCACCGGCGGCAAGCACGAGCGCTTTCACGGGATTGGGCCTCCCTAATGCGTAGAGATCAAGGGGATTACCGACGCCTCCCTTTATACCAAAAAAGTGTGGGATGGGGATAAAAGGGGGGTTAGAATGCTGTAAGAAAGGGGAAACGGGCCTGCGGGGTACGCCCAAGCCTTGAGGGAACGCGGTTCAGCGGCACCGGAAAGGTCCGGTGGGGCGGTCTAGCCGGGATCGTCCTGCTGCTGACGGAAGAGGAGGGCGGCCTGAACGCGGTTGTGGACGTGGAGCTTGTCCATCTCCGTCAACGGGATCATCACACTGAGCCCGCCACGGATGTCGCCGATCTTGTAGCCCTGACTGGCGTGGCACTCCAGGCAAGCCGCCTTGGCGTAGAGGGGGATCATCCGCCGGTAGACCCGCTGCCCGTCTACCACACTTCCACGCCGGGGTACGGGCCTTCTCCCTGGCAATATCCATAAGCGAGCGAGGGCATAGGCTGGGGAATCACCAACTTCTCTCCAAAGACCCAATTTCGCGGTGATTACCCACAAGTGAGCGAGAGAGTGGTCCGTAGCAGGCCGTCCACGAATTTCCCACAAATGCACGAATGAGGCGGTCCTTAATTCGTGTATTCGTGCCCCATTCGTGGACGGCTAGTCTCCCTACCTCCAAAGATATGGGTAATCACCGCCCAATCTCGATTTGCACAAAAGGGTGAGTTGAGGTAAACTAGCGGTATTAGGGGGAGGTGGGTGGGTGCGAGGGTGAGAGATAGACGGCAGGGGGAAGCGATGCCACAACCGGAAGGACGGCAGAAGGCACTGGAGGCAGCCCTCGCCAACGTCACCAAACGTTTTGGCGAGGGGGCGATTATGCGGCTGGGGGAGGCGACCCACCTGCAGGTGGAAGTGATCCCCACCGGTTCGCTGCTGTCTCTTATACACATCT
>WFUY01000484.1 GCA_015484715.1 Thermoflexales bacterium
CGGGGATGGGGGCGGGCATCGCCGGGTTGCCGATGGGGGCGACCTTAAGCTTGGCCAGCTTTTTCTTGTTGATGATGTCGAGGCCGTAGAAGGTGAAGAAGATGCCCACCTCCCAGCCGATGGCAGCGGCGGTGGTGGCGAGGATGAGGGGAGGGTAGGCCATATCCAACGAGCCCTTGGACGCGACCAGGGCCAGACGACGTCGGCGGGGCTTCGGTTCCTCGGTCATGGACAAACCTCCTTCGACGGGATAGGCACCTTCCGGCAGCCAGCTTCTCGCCGGCCCGGGTGATGGGGCCCGCGAGGGCAGGCGGCCAGAGGGCCGGGACCTACTGGGTGCGCCGGATGTAGAAGACGAAGGTGCCGTTCTCCTTCTCGCTGGCCAGCAGCTCGTTGCCCGTCTGCTTGGCCCAGGCTTCCATATCGGCCGGCGCGCCGGGGTCGGTGGCGATCATCTTCAGGACTTGGCCGACTTCGATCTCCTTGATCGCCTTGGAGGTTTTGATGACGGGGATAGGACACAGGAGTCCGGTGCAGTCCAGCACCTTGTCCGCCGCAATTGAGGTGGTCATTGGGGCTCCTCCTTTCACCGAGGCAGGAACGAGGCAGGAACAGGGACCTATCCCTATGGTAAACCAGTCGGCACGAATTGTCGTCCCCCTTGGGGGGGAATTGGCTTCCCCCCTAGAGGGTATTTCTCGCTTCCCCGCGCCGGGGTTCCGCTTGCGCGTTGCTGCCTCTCTGGCTGCCGGCCGGGCGCTGAACTGGGCAGAGGCCATCCGGCGTCCCATCCCTGGCGTGGGTACGGAAAGTGGGTTATAATTCCCCCCAAGAGGAGAGGGCTATGGGGCTCAACCTGAAGGGACTCACCCAGCAGCAGCGCGTCTTCCTGTTCCTCGTCGCCTACCGATGGGCCAGTCTGTTGCCCGCCCTGTGGGTCTTCCACCCCCGTACCCCAGGCGCGCCGATCCCGCTGGCCGGCATCCTGGCGCTGGCGGCCGGCATCACTATGTCGGTGACCGTCTTCCACCGGCGTCTGAACCGCCTGCTGATCCGGCATCCCTACATCCTGGGAGCGGATATGGTCCTGGCGGCGGCCATCCTGGGGGTCAGCGGAGGGGCCCACAGCCCCTACTACCTGTACGCCCTGAGCCCGCTGCTGGCCGGCGCCTTCTTCTTCCAGATGCGGGGGGCCATCGCCGCCGCCGCTGCTTTCACCCCCCTCTTCCTCCTCGCCACCGCCCTGGGGTACCGCCTGCACAGGCTCTCCATCGCCCCCCAGATGTTCATCACTCAGATGGCCGGCCTCTGGCTCATCCCCCTCCTCTTCGGCTATCCCTCGGTGCTGCTGAAACGGCTGCGGCAGGCCCATCATGCGCTGCAGGAGGCCCGTGACGATCTGGCCCGCCAGAACGTTGAACTGAACGCCGCCCACCGCCAGTTGCGGATCATCCATGACCTGACCGTCTCCCTCCAGGCCGCCCCCGACATCCAGTCCGTCCAGCAGCGGGTGCTCCAGGCCGTCACGGGGGAACTGGGCTTCCCTCGCGCCGTCGTCGGCCTGGTGAATCCGATGTCGCAACGGCTGGAGAACTGGCGGGCCTATCCCCAAGACGAGAGACCACCGGGGCCGGTGGCCCCGCTCCCCCTACACCCTCGAAGCGGCCTGCTGGTGCAACAGCTTCTGGATCGCCAACCCTTTCAGTGGGCCGAGGGGCCGGCACTGACCACAGACGAGGCGCTGAACCGATGGTTGGGACCGGGCCCTTGGCTCATCCTGCCCCTGGTTCTGCGGGAACACCCGGTCGGCCTCCTGCTGGTCGCTCTGGAAGCGCCCTTGATCTCCCTGCCTGAAGAGCGCCTGGCGATGCTGACTTCGGTGGCCGGCCAGGCCGCCGTCGCCCTGGGCACGACGATGCTGTGCATAGACCGGGCCTGGCGGCTGGCGGTGGAGCAGGAGCGGAACCGGATCGCCCGCGACATCCACGACACCGTGGCCCAGTCCCTCTTCGGCATCGTCTTCACCCTGGATGCATGCACCAAGATGCTGCCGGAGCAGGTGGAGAAGGTGCAACAGGAGCTGGTGGAGCTGCGGGACCTGGCCAGCCAAGTGCGGGACCAGGTGCGCCAGTCCATCTTCGACATCTGGCCCTCGACGCTGACGCTGGAACGGTTCAAGGCCGACCTGCGCAAGTACGTAGCCCATTGCAGCCGCCCCCGGGCCTTCCACGTGGACTTCCGCACCGGCGGCGATTTCGACCGGCTGTCACCGGCCATCCGGCGCAGCCTCTACCGGGTCGCCCAAGAGGCCCTGACCAACGTCGTCCGCCACGCCGGGGTGAACTCGGCCCAGGTCTGCCTCCGGGTGGAACCCAACGCGGTCTACTTGAGCATCCAGGATCACGGACGGGGCTTCGATCCGGCGACGGTGCTGGCCCGGGAGCACAACCGGGAGCGCTTCGGCCTGCGGGGGGTCCGGGAGCGGATCCACGCCTTGGGGGGGGAGTGTGAGATCCTCAGCCGCCTGGGCGAGGGCACCCAGATTCTGGTCCGTCTACCGGTCAACGGGAGGGATGGCCGTGGGTGAGGAACGCATCCGCATCCTGATCGTGGACGACCACGCCATCGTGCGCAAGGGGTTGGCGATGGTGCTCCGGCTGGAGCCCGACTTCGAGGTGGTGGGGGAGGCGGAGAACGGGCGCAGGGCCATCGAGTTGGCCCGGGCGCTGCGCCCTGACCTGGTGCTGCTAGACCTGAAGATGCCGGGGATGGACGGCGAGGAGGTGGCCGCCGCGCTGCGGGCCAACCTCCCCAACGTCCGGCTGCTGGTGCTGACGGGCATGGAACTGGACGAGGGGCTGGTGGACACGCTGGCGGCCGGTGTGGACGGCTACATCCTGAAGGACGTAGAACCCGACGAGTTGGCCCAGGCCATCCGGGCGGTGGCCCGGGGCGAGGC
>WFUY01000485.1 GCA_015484715.1 Thermoflexales bacterium
CTTTTGGACTACATCGCCACCTTCGTGGCCGTGCTGGGCGTCTCCATCCCTAACTTGGTGCTAGGCCCCCTGCTGATCCTGGTCTTCGGCGTCTACCTGAAGTGGTTCCCCATCGCCTTCTGGGGGGCTGATCCCCCCTTCATCCTCGGCCTCTTCCCTCGCCCAACGGCTCAGTTCTGGCACCACGCGGTGCTGCCCACGGTGACCCTGGGAACGGGCCTGTCGGCGGTCGTCGCGCGACTGACCCGGGCCGGCCTCTTGGAGGTGCTGGGCGAGGACTACATCCGCACCGCTCGCGCCAAAGGGCTGCGGGAGCGCGTGGTCATCCTGCGCCACGCGCTGAAGAACTCCCTCATCCCTGTCGTGACCATCCTGGGGCCCCTGCTGGCGGGCATCCTCACCGGCACCTTCATCGTCGAGCAGATCTTCGCCCTCAACGGGATGGGACGCCGCTTCGTCAACAGCGTGAGCGAGCGGGAGTACTTCCTGCTGACCAGCTTGACCCTCATCTACGGCGTGATGCTCGTCCTGGGCAACCTGATGGTGGATATTATGTACGCCTGGCTCGATCCCCGAATCCGCTATGACTGAGCGGGCGTGCCGACGAAGGTGACCCCGAGGCAGGATTCCGATCTCCAGAGCGACCAAGATGATAAGGTAGGAATATGGCTGAGGAGCGCAAGGTAGAACCCCCTGCAGAGCTTTTCCCCCGCAAAGGACGAAGTCCCCTTCAAGATGCCTTACGGGAGTTTCGCCGCAACAAAGTGGCCGTCGGGGGGACCGCTTTCGTCCTCCTGGTGGTGGTGATGGCGATCATCGCCCCCCTGATCACCCCCTACGACTTCAGGACCACGAACACCAACTACACCCGGACCAAGCCCCTGACCCCCTACATCGTGACGACCGACCACCTGCCCAATTGCCACTGGGCAGGGACTCCCCTGGAGATGGGATGCACCGTCTTTCTGGCCGGGTCCGATGCGCTGGGGCGTGACCTCTGGAGCCGCACGGTCTACGGCACCCGCGTCTCCCTCTCGGTGGCCGTCGTGGCCGCCTCCGTGAGCCTGATCATCGGCATCATCTACGGCACCATCTCCGGCTACGCCGGTGGGCGTGTGGACAACCTGATGATGCGCATCGTGGACTTCCTCTACGCCGTCCCCGTGCTGGTGATGGTCATCCTGATGCAGGTCTACTTCAAGGCCCTGGCACGCCAAGGGGCCACCGGCTTCATGGGCCTCCTGATCCGTTGGAACAAGGCGATGGGCGGGATGCTCTTCCTCTTCATCGCCCTGGGGGCCCTCAACTGGATCGGCATGGCCCGCCTGGCCCGAGGACAGGTGCTCTCCTACAAGCAGAAGGAGTTCATCGAAGCGGCTCGGGCCATCGGGGCCAGCAACGTCCGCATCATCTTCCGCCATCTGCTGCCCAACGTCATCGGCCCCCTGCTGATTGCGGAATCCCTCGCCATCCCCGGGTACATCTTCACCGAAGCCGCCCTCAGCTTCATCGGCCTGGGCGTGGATCCGCCGACGCCGAGCTGGGGAGCGATGATCAACGAGGGGTACCAAGGGATCCGCTCCAATCCTCACCTGGTGTTGGTCCCCGGAACGGCGCTGACCCTGCTCACCCTCGCCTTCAACTTTATGGGGGATGGCCTGCGGGATGCCTTTGATCCGCGCTTGCGCGGGAGGTAAAGTATGGCCAACCATCGTGATCCTGTGAAACCGTCAATAGCCCTGAGGTGGGTCCTGGCCCTCCTGTTGCTGGCAAGTATCGCCTGTCAAACGGGGGAGATCCTGACCCCGGAGGAGGCCACAGCCCGAGCCCAACAGGCCCAAGGGGGAGAGGCTGGATCCGCTCCCTCCACGGCCAGGGGGGCGGAATTCCAGGTGAACGAGACGGTCGAGTTCACCGGCACCGAGTTCCTGATCCCCCTGCGCAAGGAGCCCGGTGACGTCTCCCCCTTCTCCTTCGCCGGTCGGGGGGATCAGGCAACGGTGTTGGGCTCTCGGGAAGTCGAGGGCGAGGTCTGGTACCTGGTCAAGAGCGCAGCCGGGGAGGGATGGGTGCCGGCCAAGTTCCTGAAGTCCACCGGTCCCAGCGCGGCGGAAGGCCCCCAGCCAGGAGAGACAGTCTACCTCACCGGCAAGGGCTTTCTGATCAACCTGATGGATGGGCCGGGGGGCAAGCGCATCATCGCCAACCAGGAGCGGGGTGCTGCGGTCACTATCCTGGAGGTTGTCGAGCTCGAAGGCAAACTGTGGTACCGCATTGACGCCCCAACCGGCCAAGGGTGGGTCCCGGCGGACAATATCAGCACGGAGGCCCCCTAGAGGGTGCCTAGAAGGGATTCAGAACTCGGCGAGCAACGAGTTCGTCGGCGGGTTGTGAAACCATCGAGCGACTGTCCTACAGAATCCCACCTCCTCTTCCGCGCCGGGATCAGGGTTCTGCTCCTGACGCTGCTCCTGACAGCCTGCGCCGGGCCGCCAGAGCGGTTGTGGCTCAACGCCCCCGGATGGAGCCGAGCCCAATGGGTCGGTCACACCCAAACCGGCGATCCCGTGCCCATCGCCACCGACGATGAGGGCAGGCTGTACCTCCTGCTGACGGGAGGCCGGGAGGATCGCCTTCACCCCCGTGTGATCGCCCTGGACCGACGGGCCGAGGTTCTGTGGGATCGCACCTACGAGGCGATCACCCTGAAGTGGCTGGACCAACCTCGTCTGCTCTGGTCTGGGGAAGGGCTTCATCTCTTCTGGCTGAGCGATTGGCAGCTCTATCACGCCCGGCTGACCGCCGATGGGGAGCTGCTGGAGCCCCCCGCTCTCCTCTCCGGTGAGGTACGGGTAGGGGCCTACGACGTCGCCGGCGATTCCGAAGGACGCATCGCCGTCTGGTATTCGGGATCCCGTCGGTCACCGGGCCTCTACGCCCTCCCGCCCGACAACCTGGAGGGAGAGCCGACGCTGATGGACCCCGAAGGGATCCGGCCCGATCTCCAGTACGATGCCGAGGGCACCCTGCACAGCGTCTGGTTGCACTACCCCCCCGGCTACGGCACCATCGCGTTGCTCTACGCTGCCTACC
>WFUY01000486.1 GCA_015484715.1 Thermoflexales bacterium
CCCCCACCCCCACCCCAGGCCCTCTCACTGTCGGCGGGCGGGCACGGGTGACGGTGGCCGACTGGGCCTACTTGAACGTGCGGGCCGAGCCCTCAGCCCAGGCGGAGATCATCGGGACGCTGGACAGCGGTGCCGAGGTCACCATCCTGGAGGGGCCGGTGGAGGCCGACGGCTACCGCTGGTGGAAGTTGGACGACGGGAAGGGACTTGTCGGCTGGGCTGTGGAGGGTACGGAGAGGGAGCGCTGGCTGGTGCCCATCGAGTGACGATTTTCGCAATTTTTGCCCGCGATTCGCGGGAAATCGTCACAGGACTTGACATTTCTGCGAAATTCGGTTAAGATACCGCCATTGCGCTCGCGCGAGCATCCAGGAGGGGGAACCATAGACCACGTTGACCGGGCCATCATCGCCCGTCTCCAGTACGACGGGCGGATGCCCTTCACCACCATTGCGGAGCAGATCGGCGTCTCGGAGTCCACGGTGCGCAATCGCGTGGCGCGGTTGCGGCGGGAGGGGATCCTGCAGGTCGTCGGCGTGGTGGATCCGCATCTGCTGGGGCTTCGGGCGACCGCCATCATCGGCGTCGTCGTCCAGCCCGCTCGCTTGGAGGCCGCCGCCCAGGAGATCGCGGCCTTCGACGAGGTCTCCTACCTGGTGATGACCTCCGGCGCTTTCGATCTACTGGTCGAAGTCCTCTGCCAGGATACCGAGCACCTGGCCAGCTTCCTCAGTGACAAACTGCTCCGCGTTGAAGGGATCCAACGCACCGAGACTTTCTACATCCTCCGCACCTACAAGCTCTCCTACCGCTGGGGGATGGCTCCCGACGGGGAGGTCGAGCCGCTGGCGCAGGGACCCGCCTGATCGGCACAAAGATCCCCCGGAAACATCCCCACCGTCGTCGTGCAGAGGGAGGGAGATGTCGGAATACGCCGTCGAGCTGGAGGAGGTCAGCAAGCACTTCGGGCCGGTGGTGGCAGTGGACCGGGTGTCGCTGACCATCCGGGATGGGGAGTTCTTCTCCCTGCTGGGACCCTCGGGCTGCGGCAAGACGACCACGCTGCGGCTCATCGCCGGTTTCGAGATCCCCACCGAGGGCACCGTCTACATCGAAGGGAAGCCCCAGGGGGAGACCCCGCCCTACCGCCGACCGGTCAACACCGTCTTCCAGAACTACGCCCTCTTCCCCCATATGACCGTCTACCAGAACGTCGCCTTCGGCCTGGAGATGCGGAAGGTGCCCAAGCGGGAGATCCGCCAGCGGGTGCTGGAGGCCCTGGAGATGGTCCGACTGCCGGGGATGGAGGACCGCCGGCCCAACCAACTCTCCGGTGGGCAGCAGCAGCGGGTCGCCCTGGCCCGGGCCTTGGTCAACCGGCCCAAGGTCCTGCTCCTGGACGAGCCCTTGGGCGCTCTCGACCTGAAGCTGCGCAAGGCGATGCAACTGGAGCTGAAGGCGCTTCAGCACCGGGTGGGGATCACCTTCATCTACGTGACCCACGACCAGGAGGAGGCGCTGACGATGTCGGACCGCATCGCCGTGATGAACGAGGGGCGGGTCCTCCAGGTGGGCACCCCCCAGGAGATCTACGAGCGCCCGGCCAACCGCTTTGTGGCCGACTTCATCGGCGAGACCAACTTCCTGCCCGGCCAAGTGGTGGAGGCGACCGGGGAGCAGGTGGTGGTGCTGGTGGACGGCCAGATGCCCATCCGTGTGCCGGCCGTCGAGGCGGTGACGACGGGCCGGTGGGTCACCATCGCCGTCCGCCCGGAGAAGATCGCCCTCCACGCCCAGCCGCCCGACCCCCAAGCGATCTCCGGCGAGGTGGAGGAGGTGATCTACGGGGGCACCGACACCCGCTACCAGGTGCGGCTGACCCCGGAGACGGTCATCACCGTGCGCCAGCAGAACGCGCAGGTCGGTGAAGCGGTGGTCTTCCCTGTGGGCAGCCGGGTCTATCTCTCCTGGCCGCCCGAGGCCGCCCGGCTGTTGACCGAGTAGGAGGCAGCGATGGCCGTTCAGCCCCGCACTCGGCGCGAGACCTGGCGCCTCCTCTTCCTCCTCTCCCCCAGCCTCTTCTGGCTCATCGTCTTCTTCTTCATCCCTTTGCTCCTGGTCTTCGCGATGAGCTTCGGCCAGCGGGGGACCTACGGAGGTGTGCGCTGGCACCTCAACCTGGAGAACTACGCCCGCCTCTTCGACCCCCTCTACCTGCGCATCTTCTGGCGCACCTTTCGGATTGCGCTGACGACGACGCTGCTCTGCCTGCTGATCGGCTACCCTCTGGCCTACTTCATCGCCACCCGCCCGGTCCGGTGGCGCAGCAGCCTGGTGCTGTTGCTGATGATCCCCTTCTGGACCAACTTCCTGGTGCGCACCTACGCTTGGCTGGTCATCCTGCGGGACCAGGGGCTGATCAACACCCTCTGGACCGGGCCGATCCACGCCTTCCTGCTCCAGGTGGCCGAGGCGGTGCCGCTACCCTTCTGGTCATCCTTGGTGCAGGCGACGGCGCAACCGCTCCCCCTCTTCGGCACCGACCTGGCCATCATCATCGGCCTGGTCTACGGCTGGCTGCCCGATATGGTGCTCCCCACCTACGCGGCCATCGAGCGGCTGGACCGCTCGCTGATCGAGGCGGCCCAGGACCTCTATGCCAACCGGTTGCAGACCTTCCTGCGCGTCATCCTGCCCCTGACGATGCCGGGGATCGTGGCCGGCTCCGTGCTGGTCTTCATCCCCTCCCTGGGGGCCTACATCACCCCCGACCTGCTGGGAGGGGCCCGGTCCATTATGATCGGCAACGTGATCTACGCCCAGTTTATGTCGGCCCGGGACTATCCCTTTGGCTCCGCTACCTCCTTCGTGCTGATGGCGGTGATGGTGGTGGGGACGCTGATCTACTTCCGTATGGGGGGAGGGGAGGTGGAGGTGTGAGGCGTGGGGCGTGAGGCGTGAGACGTGAGGCGTGAGGCGTGAAGCGTGAAGCGTGAGGCGTGAAGCGTGAGGCGTGAGGCGTGAAGCGTGAAGCGTGAAGCGTGAGGCGTGAGGGAGGTGAGCCTTGAAGGGACGGACGGCGAAGGCGCAAGGGGCGAGGCGAAGAGGGCGGTGGCTGAACCGCCTGTTGACGTTGCACGGCATCGCCGGCTACCTCTTCCTCTACGCCCCCATCGTGATCCTGGTCATCTTCTCGTTCAACGCCTCGCGCTTTATGGCCTCGTGGGGCGGCTTCACCCTGGCCTGGTACGGGAAGCTCCTCGGCAACGAGTTGATCGGCGCGGCCCTGAAGAACAGCATCATCGTGGCCGGGACGGCGACCCTTGTCTCCACCATTTTCGGCACGATGGTCGCGCTGGCGATGTCCCGCTACAACTTCTGGGGCAAGCTGGCCTTTGACGCCCTGCTCTACCTGCCCATCATCATCCCCGACATCGCGATGGCGGTGATGCTCCCCCTGTTTTTCGTGCTGAGCCGCACGCAATTGGGACTGCCGACCATCATCATCTCCCACATCGCCTTCAACATCTCTTTCGTCGCCGTCGTCGTGCGGGCCCGCCTGGCCTATTTCGACGTCACCCTGGAGGAAGCGGCCCAGGACCTCTACGCCAACGAGTGGCAGACCTTCCGGCGGGTGACGCTGCCGCTGATCATGCCGGGTATCCTGGGTGGGGCGCTGCTGGCCTTCACCCTCTCCCTAGACGACTTCGTCATCACTTTTTTCACCGCCGGCGTCGGCTCCACGACGCTGCCCCTGCGCATCTACTCGATGATCAAGCTGGGCATCACGCCGGAGATCAACGCCCTCTCCAGCCTGATGCTGATCGCCTCGATGACGCTGGTTCTTCTCTCCCTCTTTTTGCAGAAAGGAGGTGGTGGCAAGATCGAGATCGTGTGAGCAGTTCGGCGTGTCGCAAAGCACGGGCCTCAAAGCCCGGCAGCGGAGGTGCCCTAGGTGGGGTGCCCGGCCTTTTCCCACTGATCTGAAGCAAAGGAGGAGATGCGATGACACGACGGGTGTGGAACAGGGGAGCAGTCCTGCTGAGCCTGATCCTGGCGCTGGTTCTGATGGCGGCCTGTGGCGGCGGTCAGGCCCAGCCCACCCCGGTGCCGGAGAAGCCGGAGACCAAGGCGACGGAAGCACCACCGACCGAGGTCCAGGTCGAAGAGCCCCAACTGGCCAAGGAACTGCACATCTACAACTGGTCGGACTACATTGACCCCCAGATCTACGAGGACTTCGAGAAGGAGTACGGGGTCCGCATCGTCGAGGACACCTTCGCCAGCAACGAGGAGCTGCTGGCCAAGCTCCAGGCCGGCGCCACCGGCTACGACATCATCGTGCCCTCGGACTATATGGTCGAGATTATGATCAACGAGGGGCTGCTGGCCGAGTTGGACCACAAGAACATCCCTAACCTGGTCAACATTGACCCGATGTTCGCCGATCCGCCCTACGATCCGGGGATGCGCCACTGCGTGCCCTACCAGTGGGGGACGACGGGCATCGGCTACAATACCGAGGTCTTCGACGAACCTCCTGATAGCTGGGCCTACCTCTTCGACCCGGAGCTGGCCTCCCAGTACGCGGGCAAGTTCACGATGCTCAACGATGTCCGGGAGACCCTGGGGGCGGCCCTCAAGTACCTGGGCTACTCCCTCAACACCACCAACGAGAAGGAGTTGATGGAGGCCCGCGACCTGCTCATCCAACAGAAGCAGTGGGTCTACGCCTACGACAGCGAGCAGTTCGAGGACCTGCTGGTGGCCGACGAGACGGTGATGGCCCACGGCTGGAGCGGTGACATCTTCACGGCGGCGGCCGAGGATGAGCGCATCTGGTACGTCATCCCCAAGGAGGGGGCCGTTATCTGGGCCGACAACCTCTGCATCCCCGCCAGTTCGGCCAACAAGTATACGGCTGAGGTCTTCATCAACTACCTGCTGGAGCCGGAGGTGGGGGCCAAGATCACCAACTACACCTGGTTCGCCAGTCCTAACGTGGCCGCGGCCGAGTTCATCAATCCCGAGATCCTGAACGAGCCGGCCATCTACCCGCCACCCGAGGTGATAGAGAAGCTGGAGTGGATCAAGGACGTGGGAGAGGCGACCCCCCTCTACGAGCGCATCTGGACCGAGATCAAGGCTGCAGGGCCGTAAGGAGAACCTATGAACCCATCTTTTGTCTCCCCCGTCTGGACCCGTTACACCTCCATCGTCGCCGAGCGGGCTGAGGGGGTGTACGTCTACGAC
>WFUY01000487.1 GCA_015484715.1 Thermoflexales bacterium
CCCCCGGTCGGCGGTCGGCCGTCGGCGGTCGTATACCTGCCCCCTGCCCCTCAGTGCCTCGGCCCTCGGTGCCTCTCTTGGTCGGTCGTCGGCGGTCGTATACCTGCCCCGTGTCCCCTGCCCCTTGCCCCTCAGTGCCTCGGCCCTCGGTGCCTCCCTCGATCAGCGGTTGGGTGGAGCCCTCATCCGTTCAATCCGTTCCCCAACCCGTTGACAGCTCGTCCGCTCCGGCCACGGCGAGAGACACGAAGGGCACCAAGCCCGGCTGGCAGCCAGGGAGGCTTGTGGGTAATCACCGGGGCGCAGCTAGGTGGTGCAAACGAGCTTTCAGTGGTATACTTGAGACTATCATGCTCCTTCGCCCTTGCAGAACACACATCGAACGGTGGGTAGCCCCCCGGGGAGCAGGATGATGCACATCAAGCACGCTACCACACGTCTGATAGACCTCATCGCCAGACCCTCGCGCTCGGTCACCGACGAGGAGGAACGGCGGCACGCGCGGCTGGTGGCGACTTTGCTGGCCGTCATGCTGCCGCTGTTCATCATCCCGGCCGCTCCGCGCATTCTATCGCCGCGCGAAAACATGCAGAGCATCACGCTCGCCTTCGTGCTCGTCGTGGCTTATCTGCTGAGCCGCACGCGCTATCACCGATGGGCGAGCGCACTGCTCCTGACAGCCTTCACCGTAGTACCCTTTACGAGTGCTGTACAGCGACCCGACGAATACCCCCCCCACCTCCTGGGGAACCTTCTGTTGTGGACTATTCCCACCTTGGTGCTTGGCGCCCTCTTGGAGCGTTTGCGTGGCGCCATCGGGCTGTTCACGCTGAACATGCTTCTCGCCGCCTGGCTGGTCGCAGCGCGCGAAGATGTCGCGTGGAGGCATCTGGCCGTCTTTAGCGGACAAGTGTTCGTCAGCGCCACCTTCCTGAGCATCAGCACTTTCCTATGGGAACGCGAGGAACGCACGGCCCGCCGACTCTCCAGAGCAGTCGAGCAAAGTGCGAACGCGGTGGTCATCACCGACCGGCAGGGCACCATCGAGTACGTCAACCCGGCATTCACACGGGTCAGCGGCTACACCGCCGAGGAGGCCATTGGCCGCAATCCTCGCATCTTGAAGTCCAACCACCACCCGCCGGAGTTCTACCAGGAAATGTGGGATACCCTTCTGAGAGGGGAAACCTGGCACGGGGAGTTCCTCAACAAGCGCAAGAACGGCGAACTCTACTGGGAGGATGCCACCATCACTCCTATCCGTGACGCACGCGGTCGGACGACACACTATATCGCCATCAAAACGGAGGTCACCGCCCGCAAGCGTCTCGAGGCCGAGTTGGAAAAGCAACGCTATGAGCGTGAAGCCCTCTACCAGGCGGCGACCGCCCTTGCCTCCACCCTTGACGTGGACGAGGTGCTGCAAACCATCGCCAAGCAGGTGGGCGAGACGCTAGATGCCACCAGTGCCTACATCAACATCTGGGACCCCAAGACGAAAAGCAGCAAGGTCGTGGTCGAGTACTACGGCCCGGAAGCCTGCGATGCGGAGCGCGTCTCCGATTTGGGAGCGGTCTTCGTCGAGGAAGACGAAGAGTTCATCGCCCAACTGGAGCGCGGCGAAATCCTCTTGAACCATGTGGATGATCCGGATATCCCCCCCCAGGATCGTGCTCATATGAAACAATACGGCGCTAAAAGTGTCCTCTACATCCCCCTTCGGGTGCGCGGGCGTCTGGTCGCCTTTGCCGAGGTGTGGGAGAGCCGCCGTCGGCGGGAGTTCACCCCGGAGGAGATCGCCCTCGCCGGAGCCATCAGCCAGCAGGCCGGTATCGCCATCGAGCACGCTCGCTTCACCGAACAACTGCGCACCCAACGCGACTTCCTGGAGAACATCATCAACGCCATCGCTTCCCCGTTCTACGTCATCAACGCCGATGATTACTCCATCGAAATCGCCAATCAGGCGGCGCGCGAGATGGGCATCGAGCGGGCATCCACCTGCTATGCCGTGACGCACAGGCGCGAGTTGCCCTGCACTGGCGACGAACACCCTTGCCCCCTCGTTCATGTGCGCGAGAGCCGCCAGGCGTATACCGTGGAGCATGTCCACTACCGCCCTGACGGCACACCCTATTACGTTGAAGTGCATGGATACCCCATTCTGGATCAGAACGGAAATGTGGTGCAGATGATCGAATACACACTGGACATCACCGCCCGCCGCGCGGCTGAAGCCGAGTTGCGCAAACTGCACCGCGCCATCGAACACACCGCCAGCGGCGTCGTCATCACAGACCCGGAAGGGGTGATCGAATATGTCAACCCGGCCTTCACCCACATTACCGGCTACACCCCTGAAGAAGCCATCGGCCGGAATCCCCGCATCTTGAAATCGGGAAAACACTCCCGGGAATTCTATGCGGAGTTATGGAACACCATCAAGGGAGGCAAAATCTGGCGCGGTGAGATGGTCAACCGCCGCAAGAACGGCGAACTCTACTGGGAGATGCAGATCATCTCGCCGATCGTTGACGAGCGCGGCGAGATCACCCACTTCGTCGCCGTCAAGACCGACGTCACCGAACGCAAGAGGATGGAAGAACAACTGAAAGCGGCCCACGACCAAGCCCTGGAGGCCAACCGGTTGAAGACGCGCCTCCTGGCCAATGTTAGCCACGATATGCGTACCCCCCTGGGGGCCATCGTGGGCTACGCCGAGATGATGAGCAACGGCATCCTTGGCCCTCTGACCGATGAGCAGCGGCGTGTCACTTTGAACATTCTGGATAGCAGCCGTCAGTTGCTCGATTTCGTCAACGACCTGATCAACCAGGCCGAGTTGGAGACCGGCAAGATCGTCATCACACCCAGGCCCTTCACCCCTCAGGAACTGCTCGAAGCAGTCGGCACCCAGGTCGCCTTCGCCAGGCAAAAAGGGCTGACCGTCACGACCGAAATCGCTCCCGATCTGCCGGAAAAGCTCCTCGGTGATCCCTACTGGCTGGCCCAGATCCTGCGCAACCTGGTCAGCAACGCCATCAAATTTACCGACCAGGGCAGCATCCACATCGCCCTCCTGCGCCCGGACGAACAGCACTGGGCGATTCAAGTGCGCGACACCGGTCGCGGCATCGCACCGGAGGCCCAAGAGCGCATCTTCGAGCCGTTCCGCCAGGCCGATGAGACCCCCACACGCCGCGAACTCACCGGCTCCGGCTTGGGGCTATCCATCGTCGCCGGCCTCACCGAACTTATGCAAGGCGCAGTCAAGGTGGATAGCACCGTCGGAGAAGGCAGCACGTTCACCGTCACCTTTCCCCTCCGGGTACCCTCTCACGCAGGAGAAGGATCATGAACGAGGCACCATCCTCCCCTCCTTTGGCTTTGATCATTGAGGACGATCCTTACCAGAGCGACATCTTCGCCCGCGCGGTAGAGGTGGCCGGCTACCGCTCTGAGGTCCTCTCCAACGGACAGGAAGCGCTCGACCGCCTGGAGAGCGGGATCACCCCGGCGCTGGTGGTCCTGGACCTACACCTTCCCGGTACCGCCGGCGACGAGATTCTGCGCCATATCCGCTCCGACGAACGCCTGAAGGAGGTCCCCGTCATCCTGGCGACCGCCGACCCCCGTATGGCTGACCCTCTCTACGAGGAGAGCGATCTGGTCCTGCTTAAACCCATCAGTTTCAGTCAGTTGAGCGACCTGGCCTCGCGCCTGCGCAGTCGAGTGTCCAGATAGGAGACCCCATCAAGGAGCGGCCCCGGCAGCCCCAGATAAGGGAGATACGGTGTCGAGCGCACCAGACCTCCGAGGTCTCACAGACCCCGGAGGTCTGTGTTTAGGGGAGAACCGGTCAACGAGAATTGGGAACGAATCAACGGACCACCACGCCCGAAGTGGCGTGGAAAGGGGTTTTGGGGTATACTGGGAGTGTATTGGAGGAGGGGGCTGACTCTATGAAGTAAGGAGGACATTGATGGATCGTAGAGCAGCATTTACCCGGCCTGACTGTCGGAAAGGGCCATTGTGGCCCAGCTTGTGGCGGGTTGGGAGCGGGAAGGCCCTAAGCGGGGTGCTCCTGGCCCTGGGGATGGTGGCGTTGGTCCTGCTGACCGCCCGCGCCGCTGGAGAGGGGGACCCAGAATGGTCTACCGACTCCCTCCTCGACTTCAGCAGTGGTACTATGGATGGCGTGGACGTCTGGAGCGATCCGGGGACGGTGCGGTTGGACCGAGCCTGGTACGCCAACGCACGGGTGAACGATGCCTCAAGTCAGGACAAATTTGACCCTCGGCTCTCCTTCGTCCTCACCAACACCGGAGGCACCACGACGACCATCTTCCTGATCGTGTGGGCGGATGAGCGTCACTCAGACCAGTATCCAGACATCTTCTTCTCTCAGAGCACCGACGGCGGTCAAAGCTGGTCGGCCGATGTCCAGATAGCTGACGATTGCTACCCCAGTAGCCCCCCCTATCCGAATTGCCCCAGCCTCCACACCCCGGACATCGCCGTACGCCTGACCGACCAGAGCTTCTGGGTGGTGTGGCATCAGGACCAGAGGGAGACGGGGACCGATCGGGGAGACATCTACTACGCCGTCAGCCACGACAAAGGGGCCTCGTGGTCCTCCCCCGCCTCGGTCTACACCGGCACGGGGCGGCAGCTCCGTCCCCGCATCGTTTCCCACGGTCAATCGGGTTACCTCTACACCATCTGGGAGGATGAGCGGGACGATGCCGGCGACCTCTACATTAGCCGCTACAACCCGGACGTGGACACCGCCTGGAGTTCTCCGGTCAAGATCAACGACGACGGTACCGGCAATGAACAGAGGGAACCCGCCCTGGTCGTGGACGGCGAGGGGAATGCCTACGCCGTCTGGGAGGATACCCGCAACGATCCGGATGGGCAGATTTACTTCTCCCGTTGGATGAGCGGCACCACCTGGGGGACCTGGAGCACCAACACCCGGCTGAGCGATCCCTTGATGGACTGGGGGCACGACCCCGACATCGTCGCCGGGCCGGGCGGCGTGCTCTTCGCAGCCTGGGTGGAGCGAGTGCCTACCGGACCTGCTTCCTCGACATATGACTTCCAGGTCGTGGTGGCCCGGAGCGATGATGATGGGGGAACTTGGACCTCCTCGGTCGTGCACCGGCTCGACAAGGCGTCGGCATCCAATGCCTTTTACGCCGCCCCTGCCATCGGCATAGGCCCCGCAGGAGTGGTCTACGTGGCCTGGCTACACAGCCCGGATTCCCAGGCCAGCACCTCCAACATCCTCTTCTCCCAGAGTCCTGACGGGGGCATCCACTGGACCCGGCCCCGTGTCCTCAGCTCGCCGGGAGGCACCGTGGATGTGGACACCTCCCCCACCCTGCTCTCCAACCTCCTCGCGAGTCCGGTTGCCGTCGCCTGGCAGGACTTTCGGGACGGGGCCAGCACCCAGATCTACGCCACCGGCTATCCGGCCGACCACTACCTCACCAGCGGAGAGTACAACCGCACCCTCGATGCCGGTGGTCCGGCAGCCTGGGGCAACATCACGTGGACGGCCACCATCACACCGGGCACCGACCTGGTGCTCGCCACCCGCGTGATGACGGCCGTCGGCGCAGGATGGACAGCGTGGTACACGCACGCCGCTTCCGGTGAGGCCATCCCCCATCCCTCTGGCCGTTTCATCCAGTACCGGGCTCGCTTCACCTCCGGCGGGAACGACACCCCGGTGCTGGACAAGGTCGTGATCTCCTACGAGCAATACCGCACCTACCTGCCCTTCGTGCTGAGGGAAAGCTAAACGAGTGCCCGGCACCGAAAAGGTGCCGGGCACTGCCGTTTTCCCCTGGGCACAACTCCGGCGCTACGCCGCCAGGCGCCCCTTGTAGACGAGGACAGACCGGGAGGCCAACCAGGCTCTTGTCCAGCGCCACCTGCCTCTCCCCCAACTCCTCCACCCCGTAGAGAGCCCTCTTGAAGCAGGAGTAGCAGACGCTGCAGGGCGCGGTGACCGCTCATCCCCCTCACGACCGTCCCCAATGGACGGAGGCCCCTAAGCGGACCGGGAGGATGTCAGCAGCAGGGAAAACGTGAGGCCATCCTTCGCCCTTCCCCGTCCCCGGATCGTTGGGTGGCTCTCACGTCCCCCTCAGATGCTTACGCAGGGCCTCCAGCCCCAGCAGGTAGCTCTGCACACCGAAGCCGCTGATCTGTCCCAGGCAGACGGGGGCGATCACCGAGCGGTGGCGGAAGGGCTCTCGGGCGTAGACGTTGGAGAGGTGGACCTCGACGGTGGGCAGCGCGACGGCGGCGATGGCGTCGCGCAGCGCGTAGGAATAGTGGGTAAGAGCCCCCGGGTTGATGAGGATGCCGTCGGCCCAGCGCCGGGCCTCGTGGATCGCCTCGATCAGCGCCCCTTCGTGGTTGGACTGGAGGATGCGCAGCGTCGCCCCGTGCTCGGCCGCCCACGCCTCCATCGCCCGGTTGATCACCTCCAGCGTTGCCCGCCCGTAGACGTCCGGCTCCCGCTCCCCTAACAAGTTCAGGTTCGGTCCATGCAGGACCAGGATTCGCATATCCTGCCCCCCTCAACTGGTGCAGGGCACAAAGGCTTCAGCCCTCCGACAGCAGCGACAGCCTTTCCTGAAAGGCCTCCAGGCTCTCCGTCCGCATGGCCTCCACCAGCAGGTCCTGGAGCAGGATAGCGTCCTCGATCTCGGCCAGCCCCTCGGCGATGGGCTCCAACGCCGGCCCCGTCGGGTCAAACCGCACCCGCAGCAGGTGCAGGATGGCTTCCCGCTGCCCTTCTAGGATCC
>WFUY01000488.1 GCA_015484715.1 Thermoflexales bacterium
ATCCCCCGGCGGGCCGCCTCCTGGCGGATGATCCGCTCCTCGATGAGGTCGGTGAGCACCTGCTGGCCCAGCACCAGCGGGCTGTCCAACTGCTGGCGGACCTGGTCGGCCAACTGGGGCAGGGCCCGAGCCTGCTCGATCATGTTCATCCGCTGGTAGATCACCTGCTTCTGAAACTCGGCGGTGGTGATGGGCTCCCCGTTGACCAGCACCACCGGCTGGTTAGGCACGGCCACCTTGTCGTGGTAGATCCCCCAGGCCAACACCAGAACGAGGATGGCAGCCACCACACCGCTGCCGATGAGCAGGAGCCTGCGCTGGCGGGCTTCCCGCTTTGCTCGGGAGACCTGCTTGCGGGTGAGCCTGGGTGCAACCGCCTTCTTTCGCTTCTTCTTGGCCATTTCCCGTCCTTGCGTCCTTTGTGGGCTGGGTAGCGTTCCCCATCGGAGGCCGGTGAGCCTGAGGTGACCGTCACCCCACGCACAAAGGGCATAGGAAAACTCCTATGCCCTTTCCCGGCACGTCCGATGTTTGACCGTTGGGGATTACATCGTGCGGAGATGTTCGGCCGTGAAGGGCAACAACGCCAGGTGGCGGGCCCGCTTGATAGCCACGGCCAACCGCCGTTGGTGACGGGCACAGGTCCCTGTCTGACGACGGGGGCGAATCTTCCCCTGGTCCGTCAGGTAGCGGATCAGCAGTTCCGGCTGCTTGTAATCAATCTTATCCACCTGCTCGACGCAGAAGGCACAGACCTTGGAACGCCGTCGGCCCCGGACCCGACGCCGACGACGGCTGGATTGACCGGCGCTGTGATTGCTCATACCTTGCTCCATCTCTCTCTATACGAAGGGCTAGAAGGTGAATTCGTCGTCGCGCTCGCGTTCGCCGGCATCGCTGCCGCCCCGGCGGTCCCCCAGCATGATCATCTCGCTGGCAACCAACTCGGTGCGGAAGTGCTTCTTGCCGTGCTCATCCTCCCAGCCTCGGGTTTGCAGACGGCCTTCGATGTAGACCTGCTGCCCCTTGCTCAGGTACTGCTTGCAGATCTCTGCCAGGTTCCCCCAGGCCACCACGTTGAACCATTCGGTCTCCTCCCGCCGCTCTCCGTCGGCCGACGTCCAGGTGCGGGTCGTGGCCACGCTGAAGGAAGTCACCGGGCGTCCACTGGGTGTATAGCGCATCTCTGGGTCTGAGCCCAGATAGCCGATGATCATAACCTTGTTCAACCCCCTTGCCATTACGCCTCTCCTTCCCAGGCTCCTCAGTCCTCATCGGTGCGGACGATCAGATGGCGCATAATCGGTTCCGTCAGGCGTAGGCTGCGTTCCAGGTTGGCGATGGCCTGACCGTCCATCTCCATCTCCATGTACACGTACTGGCCCTCCCGTACCCGACGGATGGGATAGGCCAGCCGACGTCTGCCCCAGATGTCCACGTTGGTCACCTGTCCGCCATTGGAGGTGATGTAGCCCTTGACCTTCTCGATGAGCTGACTGAAGTCCGGCTCCTCCACCTCCGGGTGAATGATAAACGTCAATTCGTAGCTACGCATAAGATGTCGTTCTCCTTTCCACGGGTTTGCCCCTGAACGCCGTCAGGAGCGGAAAGCGGGCGCAGCGGCTGATATGATACCACAAAGTGACCATTTGGGCAAGCTTGCCTCCCCGCCAGGTTGTGGTATGATGTCGGGGAGGAGGTCCCTATGGCAGAACGTTCGGCAACAGGGCCTTGGACAAGGCTGCTCTCCCCCCGCACCCTGCTCCTCTTGATCTGCCTGATCACGCTGCTGGCAACGGCGGCCATCGCCTGGTTCGTCTTCGAGGGCATCCCCCACGTGGAGGACGAGGTGGCCTACCTCTTCCAGGCCAAGGTCTTCGCCCTGGGGCGGCTCTACGTGCCCACCCCGCCCTACGGGGAGGAGGCGTTCTGGATCCCCTTCGTCCTGGATGTGGAGGGCCGGCGTTTCAGCAAGTACCCGCCCGGCTTCCCCCTCCTCCTGGCCGTTGGCGTCCGGCTGGGCGCCGACTGGCTGGTGAACCCGGTGCTGGCCGCCCTGCTGATGGCCGCCCTCTTCGGGTTGGGGAGGAGCCTCTACGACGAGGAGACGGGCCTCCTGGCAGCCGCCCTGGGGGCGACCTCACCCCTCTTCCTCGTCCTGGCCGGGACCCACATGGCCCACGTGGCCGCCGCCCTGGCCCTCACCCTCTTCGCCTGGCTCTACGTCCGAACGCTCCAGGGAGACGGGCGTGCTACCCCGCTGCTGGCCGGCCTGGCCCTGGGGATGGCTATCCTCATCCGACCTCTGACCGCTTTCGGAATCGCCCTCCCCTTCGCACTGCACGGATTGGTCCGGTTCCTGGGCGGTCGGCGGGCGCAGCGCCGACGGCTTCTGATCCTGGCCCTGGCCGCCCTGCCCGCCATCCCCCTCTACCTGCTCTACAACTATGCCCTGGTCCACCGCTGGATGCTGAGCCTCTACACCCTCTGGTGGCCCTACGACCGGATCGGCTTCGGGCCGGGGCACGGCTGGCGGGAGGGGGGGCACACGCCCGCCATCGCCTACTACAACGCCCTCTACGACCTGGGGAATCTGGCGACGGAGCTGCTGGGTTGGCCGCGCCTGAGCTGGCTCTTTCTTCCTGTGGCGCTGCTGCTCCCCCCCCGGCGCCGGCGCGACGGCGCTCTGCTCCTCCCCCCGCTTTCCCTGGTCCTGGTCCAGAGCACCTACTGGATCGCCTCGGGATCGCTCTTCGGTCCGCGCTATCAGTTCGAGGGGAGCCCCTTCCTGTGGCTGCTGACGGCGGTGGGGGTGCGCAAGCTGTGGGCGCTGGGAAGGCCGGCGGGGATGGGCAGGACGGTCCTGCGCCGGGGGCGGGCCGCGCTCCGCCCGCTGCTGGTGCTCCTCCTCCTCGGCCTGGTGCTGATCAACCTCACCCGGGTGCTCCCCCCCAAGCTGGCCCGGATGCAGGGCCTCTACGGGGTGACCCGACGCCCCTTGGAAGCGGTTCAGGCCACGGGGCTGCGACCGGTCCTGGTCATCGTCCGGGCCGAGCGCTGGCTGGAGTACGGGGCGCTGCTGGCCCACAACGATCCGCTGCTGCGGGGGGAGATCGTGACGGCCCGGGACAGCGGTCCCGAGGTCAACGCGGGAGTCATCGCCGCCTTCCCAGGGCGGCACGTCCTCTGGATGACGACGCCCGACCCGGCCACGGGACCGGTGTTGAGCCTCGAACCACCTCCATAACTTCAAACCTCGCCTCCGCATCCCCTCCCTCTCCGCTCTCCCTCCTGGATGGGTCGCCTACACCTACGACGACTACGGCGATGCGACCGTCTCCAGGGATGAGCGGACGATACGTCGGACTTCCATCGTCAAACCTACCGGGGGACCGGCGATTACCTACAAAAGAGAGGCGCGTGGGGCGATCCCAAGAATCTCCCCCACGCGCTGTTTATGCTTTTGTAACCTGGCTGTAACACCGCTTGCACCGCTTCATGCTAGGATGAAACTGACTTTCACCGCTCTTTAACAATCGAGAGGAGCGCCACCTGGTCACTCCGTCACGCGGATCTGGAAGTCGAGGGGGACAAGCTGGAACCAGGAGTTGCCGGGTTTCAACGGGATCGGATTGCCTTGAGCGTCCCAGAAGGTCAGCATCTCCTCCCGTGCCCATCGCTTCCAAACGCCCTGGAACATCAACCCGTCCCGGAAGATGGTCACCGGCCCTTCTCCCCATATCTGAATCTCGATGGAGTAGTGGCCGCCGCCCACCATATCCTCCAGGATGTCGGTCTCCACGTGGTTGGCGTAGACGACGATGACGTTGGCGGCTGTCAGCTGTTCGCCGGTCAACTCGTCTGTGTGGACCTGGCCGTCGGTGAAGCGGCGGTACTTCCCCAGCGCCTCGTCGTACTCCCAGGCGGCTGGGGAGGCAGCGTAAGGGATCTCGACGTAGCGGGCCGGCTGCCCGCCAGCGGGTGGGGACTCACTGAAGACCATCCCCCGCAGGTCCTGGCGCTGGTTCAGCCCCCGCTGCTCCGTGAGCTGCCAGAGAGCCTGGGTGCTGGTGAAGAGGGTGTGCTCGAAGGCCTTGCCCTCGGCCGGGATGCGGACGAAGACCGGGGCACCTACGCCGAAGTCGGGGGAGATTACCCGATCGGGGAAGAAGTCGGCGTTGCGAATCCGCTCCTTGACGCCACCGCTGGAGCCCGAGTAGGCAAACATCGCCTTGTACATCGCCGGAATCTCCAGATCAATGAGGCGGCCACTGCGGATAGAGCCCACCTTCTCCGCGTCGTGCCCCAGGAAGACAGCGGTGAATCGGGTGACACCGCCCTCAGCGTAGTGCTCGAAGACCAAGTCCGCGAAGCTAAGGCCCGCCTGGGGGCGCACGATGGGAGGAGAGTTGGAGATCTTGATCGCCAGAGGACGACGTTCCAGGACCCGGACGTCCTCCACCTTCTCCCCGGTCAAGGGGTTCACGTCGGGGGGGAAGTCCATCAAGGGCGTGGGAGTAGGCTCCGGTGTAGGAGTTGGCGTGGGTGCTGTGGTCGGGGTTGGTGTCGGTGGGGGAGATGGCGATGGCACCAGCGGTGCGGTCAGCCGGGGGGGCGAGGTAGGCGGCAAAGTCGCCGTAGGTGTAGGCTCCTCTCGGCCCTTGCAGCCCCCCAGTCCCAACATCAGCCCCAGGAGCAAGGAGACCAACACCCCTACCGTGGCCGCGGGATGCCGAAAAGGTGCAATGCGCATAGGCTTATCCCTCCGCGCTCGTAGCTGGATCCGCGCTTCCCCCAGATCCGCAAGCGCGATCTGAGGGAACGTTGGCGTGGCGCATCGAGCAGCTTGGACTGAAAGAGGAGGTATGACAACGCCCTGTAATTATAGCACAGGCCCAACAAACCGGCGACCACCCTGCGATCCGGCTACCCTGTCTGCCCTCGTCGTTCCGACGAACCGAGAGAACCTCACAAAACGGGCGCGGGACGCGGAGAGAGAAGACGGTTGACTTGCTGTATAAGAACGGGTATAATCTCCATATCCTCTTCTGTCTGCCCATATGGCCCAGAGCAGCAGGAGGGGGGAGAAAGGATAGAGAGACGTAGGATCGTGGGACAACTATGCCAAACTAAGCAGGTCTTCAAGACCGGACGGCAAGGCGGGGAGCCATGGCATTAAAAGGAAACCTGCGTGATTTTAGCATTACCCAACTGTTGAACCTCATCAATCTGGCCCGAAAGACGGGTACCCTGACGGTGGAACGCTCTTCAGAGCGGGCAGACCTCTGCTTTCGCGAGGGGAAACTGGTCTATGCCTCCCTGGGCAACCAGCACAACCGGCTGGACCAGATTCTGCTCAAGGCAGGGCGGCTAACGACCGAGCAGACCCGGCTCATCCAGGCCCAGGTGAACGCGACGGACGACAAGGAGCTGGGACTCTGGCTCATCAACGCGGGCTACGTTACGCAGAAGGACATCCTGCAGAGCGTGCGGCAGCACATGCTGGAGATCGTCTACCAGCTCTTCACCTGGACGGATGGGAAGTTCCGCTTCGAACCCAATCAACTCCCTCCGCCGGAACGGATCACGGTGCCCATCGGCCTGGAGAACGTCATCATCGAGGGCACCCGGCGGATGAAGGAGTGGGAGCAGCTCCAGGACGAACTGCCCGACCTGGATATGGCCTTGCGCTTCACCGATCGCCCCGGCACCTCCTTGCGCAACATCAGCCTGAGCATTGAGGAGTGGCGGGTGATTTCCTTTATCAACCCGCGCAACACCATCCGCCAGATCGCTCAAGCCACCAACATGAGCGAGTTCCAGATTCGGAAGATCGTCTACGGGATGCTGCAGGCGGGGCTGGTCGAACTGGTCCGTCCAGAGGGCAGAGAGGTCGCTCCACCCAGTCGGGGTGGGGAGCGCCGGGAAGCTCCCCTCCCACCGCCGGCCCAACGGCCGCCAGCGGTCAAGCGCTCCGTCGTCATGCGGTTGATAGACCGCATCAAGCAACTCTGAGCCCCATCGGCCCTTTCCCTTCTCGACTAAGCAATCCTACTTCTCGTCATTGACACAACAGGGTGGTCGCAGGACAATGGGCAAAGTACAAACCGTCAAGATGGTCGTCACAGGCCCCTTCGCGGCAGGCAAAACCCAGTTCATCCAGACGATCAGTGAGATCGAGGTCGTCTCCACGGAGCGCAAAATCTCCAGCGAGTCGGAGCGTATCAAAGAGCGCACCACGGTGGCCATGGACTTTGGTCGGATCACCGTGGACGAGGACCTGGTGCTCTACCTCTTCGGCACCCCCGGACAGAAGCGCTTCGACTTCATGTGGGAGATCCTCTCCGAAGGAATGCTCGGCTTCATTGTGTTGATTGACAGTGTGCGTCCGGAGACCTTCCGGGAGGCGCGGAATATCCTGGACACCTTCCGCGCCTACGCCCCAACCCCTTACGTGGTGGCGGCGAACAAGCAGGATATGGAAGATGCCTGGTCTGTGGAGGACCTGCGCATCGCCCTGCGGATTGAGGATGGCGTGAAGGTCCTGCCCTGTGTAGCCACCGACCGGGAGAGCGTGAAGCGGGTTCTCCTGGAACTCCTCTACTCCATTCTGGAACGGATGGACGCTGAAGAGGCGGAAAGCGAGTAACACGTCTGGGGCCTGTACCGCTACAGGCAGAATCAGAGGGTGCCCGGCACTTTCGACTGTGATCTCAGGGGATCATCGGAGAGGGGTTCTGCGTCCAGACGATTCCGCACGCTGGCTCGCGAGGGCCGGGCACCTGAGCCGTTCAAAGGTTCTGGTTCAGGTCGCGCCTGCCTTCGGTGGCGGGCGCGTCTGCGAATTATCCTGCTGCGTCGAAAGGACTGAGGTATCCCCGGAGCCCGGGGAACCCGACCGCCTGCGTGCGGGATGAGGGAGATAGGAACAGACGGTGAGTTCCATTGTTACCGACCAAGGGATTGTTCACTACGAAGCCTATGGCCGGGGCAAGCCAGTCATCCTGCTCCATGGTTGGATCAACTCCTGGGATGTGTGGCGGGACTCGATGATCGCCATTGCGAGCCTGGGACGTTACAAGGTCTACGCCCTCGACTTCTGGGGCTTTGGGGAATCCGCCAAGGAGCAGGCACCGCCCTTCAAAATTGATTCCTACGCCCAGATGGTGGACCAGTTCATGGAGGCGCTGGGGATTGAACGGGCGCCGGTGTTCGGCCACTCAATGGGGGGAACCGTGGCCCTCAAGCTCACCCTCGACCACCCCCAGCGGGTGACCCGGGTGGCCATCGTGGGCTCCCCCATAGACGGGCGGTCGCTGAACCTCTTCCTGAAGCTGGCCGGCGTGCGCTGGATCGCCCATCTGATCTGGCGCATCCCCCTCATCCTCCGGATGGTGATGTGGATCGTTCTAGCCGGGGATTCTCCCAAAGTCCGCCGGATGATCTTCCGGGATGTCTCGAAGGCCAACACCGAGTCCTTCTTCCGAAGCATCGGGGATCTCCACCACACCAACCTCTTCCCCCGCCTCCAGGAGATCCGGGTGCCCACGCTAGGCGTCTTCGGCGTGCGGGACAACATCGTCAATCCCAATCAGGCAGAGATGCTCACCCAGGGAGTCCCCCACGCCCGCGTCCAGATGATGCCCCGTTCCCGCCACTTCCCAATGCTGGATGAACCCGAGCGGTTCATCGCGACCATCCAGGACTTTCTGAGCACGAGCACACCGATACGAAAGGGCGGTTGACACCAATGCGCGAAGCTGCGACAGAACGCTCATCCGGCTACCACTACCCCAACAAGATGGGCCGCATCATCCTCCTGGCTATGGAGGAGGTGATGGGACGCAATGGGGTCAACGCAGTGCTAAACCTGGCTCGGTTGCAACATCGGGTGAACAACTACCCCCCCAACAACTTTGACCTTCAGTTCAGCTTCGAGGAGATCGGGGCCATCCAACGGGCTCTCGACGAGATGTACGGCCCCCGGGGAGGACGAGGCCTGGCCCTACGGGCCGGACGGGCCTGTTTCAAGTACGGCATCAAGGAATTTGGACCTGTCCTGGGCATCGCCGACCTGGCCTTTCGATTGCTCCCCCTGGGGATGAAGCTCAAGGTGGGGTTTGAGGT
This sequence comes from Thermoflexales bacterium, assembly GCA_015484715.1. Classification (GTDB taxonomy): domain Bacteria; phylum Chloroflexota; class Anaerolineae; order S140-20; family S140-20; genus S140-20. Next base: position 8,128 of record WFUY01000488.1, read on the forward strand.
CTTCGCCGAGACCTTCAACAAGTTCACCGACCAGGTGGTGCGCCTGGACGAGGACGAGGAGCACTTCTTCTGGATCATCGAACGGTGTCCCGTCTGCTGGGGACGCCACACCTCCTACCCGGCCTGTTTCCTGGCCGTGGGCATCCTACAGGAATCGCTATACTGGGTCAGCGGGGGGAAGAACTTCTACGTGGAAGAGGTTTCCTGCATCGCCCAGGGAGACGAGACATGCACCATCCTCATTGACAAGCAACCCCTGGACTGACGGCGCTTGGGAGGAGCAGGACAGTGGTGTTTTCAACAGCTCATCGGTCGGGGATGGTCTTGGTGATCGTTGGGACGGTTTGAGATGAGGGCCAACCGCAATGCGCAAGATCATTATCGAGGATAAGCGGTACATTCCCCCTTTCAACGAGCCGGCCCGAGAGCTGACCGTGCTCAACAAGCGGCTCTGGCTCCATCAGCGGGACATCCTGGCCCCCTACTGTGATCGGGAACGGCCCGTCCACTCCTTCGAAGAGATCCCCAAGGACCGCGTCGAGACCCTGGTCTACCGGGATAACCTCTTCTTCGACAAGCCCTTCTTCGAGGAGTTCATCCAGCGGGCGCGTGAGCTGGGCAAGGCTTGTCGGGTCGCCTTCTCCCTAGAGGACAAGGCGATCACCTCCCACGCCCTGACGCTGCAAAAGGGGATCCGACGTCAGGGGGATGTCTACGTGGCCGACATGTGGTACTTCCCCCGGGGTCTGGAGGAGGAAGTCGTCCCCTTGGTGATCGACACGGAGGCCTACGAAGTCGGATACTACCACGTGCCGACCTACATGGCCCCCCAGCAGGGTGACCTGGTCTACCAGGTTCCCACCAAGGCGTTTCTCTCCATCGAACACTGGGTGCACGTTTTCGTGGCCAACATCGTTTTCGGTATCTTCGCCGAGGGAGCACGCAAGGAAAAGGAAGTCAAGCAGAACCTGTGGGCCAAGCTGCGCATCCTGGGCCGTTCGCTCCTGGAGCGTCGCCAGTTCCTCTCCAGTTCCGCCCTCGTCTACGTGGGCAAGAACGTCGAGATCGATCCGACAGCGGTCATTCAAGGACCGACCTACATTGGGGACAACAGTCGGATTCACGCCGGCGCCTACGTCTGCAACTCCATCGTGGGCGAGAACGTGAACATCATGCAGGGAGCCCAATTGCTGCTGAGCGTCGTCTCCGACGGCTGCTATCTACCCTTTCGCGCCTCCCTGTTCATGACCACGTTGATGGAACACTCCATCGTGGCCCAGAACACCTGCCTGCAGATGTGCGTGGTGGGACGCAACACCTTCATCGGTGCTGGGACCACCTTCACCGACTTCAACCTGCTCCCCAAGCCCATTCGGGCCCTGCACGAAGGGGAGTTACAAGAGGCAGGGTTCCCCGTCCTGGGAGGGTGCGTGGGGCACAACTGCCGTCTGGGCTCTGGGCTGATCATCTACCCGGCCCGGATGATCGAATCGGACACGGTGCTCTTCGCGTCACCGGAGCGGCGGGTCATCGCCAAGAACGTCCGTTACGAGGAGAGCGACCATCACAAGATTCCCGGCGGGACAGAGATGCATCCACGCCTCTACCCCCGAGAGCCGCAGGCCGAGGCGTGAGCGATTCCCATCCCACCCTACGACGAAGCCTGGGGAGACAATGAACACCTTCGCCTTCATCATCCATCCCATAGACCCCAAGAAAGACGTCCAGCGCAAGTTCCCGCTGCTGGGGAAGCTGTTGCCCGTCGCAGCCATCAACTTCTTCTCCCGTTACTTCCCCCCGGTCTACATCTCCCACATCACCGGCGTGCGCTCGGAAGCGACGGGGGAGGAGGTCGAGGGATGGTTCGTGGCCTGCCCTTTCACCCCTCAGCGGATGATGACACTGCCGCCTCCGGTGGTCTACAAGAAGATCATCCAGACAGGGCGGCTGGCCGAACGGCTGGGAGCCCAGATCCTGGGATTGGGGGCCTTCACCTCGGTGATCGGAGATGCGGGCGTGACCATCTCCAAGGGCCTGCGGATACCCGTCACGACGGGGGACAGCTACACCGTCTACGTGGCTGTGGAGGCAGCGCGCCAGGCCGCGCAGCGAATGGGGATTGTCTTGAACCAGGCGGTGGCCGCCGTGGTGGGAGCGACGGGGGCCATCGGTTCCGTTTCCGCCCGGCTGCTCAGTCGGGAGGTCCCCGAGATGATCCTCGTCGGTCGCCGTCAGGAGCGGTTGGACGCATTGCGCGAGCAGATCGAGGCGGAGACGGACACCAAGGTCCGCACCACGACAGACCTAAGTGCCCTGCGTCAGGCCGACGTTGTGATCACCGTGACCAGCGCGATCGAGTCCATCATCGAACCACACCATCTGAAATCAGGAGCTGTGGTCTGCGACGTGGCCCGCCCTCGGGACGTTTCGCGCCAGGTCGTCGAGGCCCGGGACGACGTCCTGGTCATCGAGGGAGGCATGGTCAAAGTGCCGGGTCCGGTGGACTTCCACTTCGACTTCGGCTTTCCACCAGGCAAGGCTTACGCCTGTATGGCAGAGACGATGATCCTGGCCCTGGAGGGACGCTTTGAGCCCTTCACCTTGGGCAAGGAGATCCAGATCGAGAAGGTGCAGGAGATTGGTCATCTGGCCGAGAAACACGGGTTTCGGGTCGAGGGGTTTCGCAGCTTCGAACGCCCGGTGAGCGAGGAGGAGATTGAACGCATTCGCACCAAGGCCCAACGGACGGGGGGGTAGATGGATGCCTGGTCATCCCGGCGATGTCCAGGCCATCGCCTTTGGGAGCGTAGGTGATGCCACTTGAGCAGGCGGAGGTGAGCCAATGAGCAAGGGTCATATCCTGATCGTCGAGGACGACTTCGACATCTCGAACATGCTGCGTATCTACTTCCAGTCGCAGGAATACGAGGTCGAAGTCGCTCCCCGGGGAGGAGAAGCGCTGGAACGATGCCGCCAGCAGCCTCCAGAAGTGATCGTGCTGGACATCAACCTGCCCGACATTGATGGGTTCGAGGTCTGCCGGCGCCTGCGCAGCACCTTGCGCACCAGCCACATCCCCATCATCTTCCTGACCCAGCGGGATGAGCGCTCCGACAAAATCCAGGGGCTGGAACTCGGGGCCGACGACTACATTACCAAGCCCTTCGACATCGAAGAGCTCCGACTGCGGGTGCAGCGCGCCTTGGAGTGGTATCGTCGGGAGGGCTTGACGGAGCCCAACACGGGACTGCCCAGCGGCAAGCTGATCGAAGAACAGCTCCGAGAGTTGATGCGGCGGGATGATTGGAGCTTTCTCTTCATCGGCATCAACTACAAGGAGCAGTTCGACAACGTCTACGGTTTCATCGCAGGCAACCAGGTGCTCCGCTCCCTCGCCCACATCCTGAACCAGACCCTGAACGAACTGGGGACGCCTGACGACTTCGTGGGCCATCGGGGAGGTGACGATTTCGTCGTCATCACCACGACCGAGCGTGGGCCGGCCATCCGCGACCGGATCGTGGCCCGCTTCTCTCAGGAGGTCGGGACCCACTACAACTTTATGGATCGGGAGCGGGGTTACATCGTTGCTAAAGATGAACGGGGGCAGGAGCAGAAGGTCCCGCTGATGAGCTTGGCCGTCGGCATTGTGACCCCTGACGATGGGCCGTTCTCCGACATCCGCGAGATCACCGAAGTCGCGGCAGAGAAGCGCCGTATCGCCGCCCGCCAGATGCAGGCCCAGAGTCAGAGCCGCCTGCCTGCCTGATCCCCCCGCCCTGACGGACGCCTTGGAGGGTCCTCAGGCACCGAGAGGGCAGGGTCAGCGGAAAGGACCTCCTCGCCGCCTCTCGGCCTCAGAGGGCCGGAGCTAGGGCAGTGAGGAGCTCATCAGGGGAGGAGGCTATGTCGGCCCTTGTTTACACCGTCCGCGACGACTGGGTAGAGCGAACGGAGAGACTGAGGCAAGAACGCCGCCGGACCACGGGCGTCATCTTTCTGGTAGCCGTGTTGTCCATAGCAGGTGTGGGCATCGTGGACCGGATGGGATGGCCAACGGTGATCACCTCCATTACCGCTGAGGCTTTCTCACTCTGTCTCTACCTGGCAGCCGCCATCTGGTACGGATTGCGCCACCGCCCCCGACAGGCTCGGCGCTGGACCTTCTTCGCCTATGTCGTGGGGCTAGGCGTGATGATCGGGAGCGATCTTCTGACGAAGGGCGGACTCCAAGGAGAACTGCTCCGAAGTCCCCGCGCCTCCAGCCTCCGCCTGCTCTGGGGGGGGATAATGCTCCTCTTCTGGGGCATCGTAGCCTTCGCCGTGAAGAAGAAGCCCGAAGCAATGCGCCGGGTGGGGCTCGATTTCCGTCACTGGCGGGCCCAGGTGCCGGTGGGTGCGAGTGTGGGCCTGCTCATCGGCAGTCACCTCCTCGCCATTATCGCCCTCTCTGGCCTGGACTCTCTCTCCTGGAAACCCTGGCCCTATTTCTTCTGGCAAACCTGCTACGAGGTTGGGCCTCAGTCCCTGTCCGAAGAGCTCTTCATGCGTGGGGTTGTCTTCAACGAACTCTACTTCTCCCGAGGACTCGGATTCTGGACGGCTGCCTTCCTGACTGCCGGGCTGGAAGCGGCTACCGTCTTGGTCAAGCAGAACTTCAGTGCGGATCCTTTGATCATCGTAGGCGCGGCCTTCTACAGCCTGACTGCTGCGTTCACGGCCTCGGCCCTCTTCCGCTGGTCCCGCAGCATCCTGCCAGGCTATGCTAGCAACGTGGTCTTTGGTCTGATGAGCGTGCTACGATGAACCTCCTGACATCCCAGACACAACGAGGCAGACTACGACTCTCCGTCCAACAGCCCTATGGCATCATCCTGGGCACTGTGGTCCTGAGCACTGCCCTGGTCACGGTGGTGGTCTACTCCACAGCGAATATGGGGGTCCCCTGGGCCCAGGCCCTTCGTTACCTCTACCTGGTCCCCATCATCCTAGCCGCCGCCTTCTGGGGGGTGGGTGCCGGATTGGCCACGGCCCTGGCAGCCGTTTCCCTCTTCATCCCCCTTCTGGCTCCCATCCTCAGCGAGGAGGGGTTCTCACCCCAGGCCATTGAGATGCTCACCTCCATCGTCCTCTTCAACGTCCTGGCCTACGTGGTCGGCCAACTGGCCGGCGTTCAGCGTCGTCAGAAGGAACTCTATCGCACGCTGGACACCCTGGGGGCGGCCTTCAGCCGGGAGTTGAACCTGGACGAGTTGTTGGATTTGATTTTGGACCGGGCGATGCCCCTCCTCTCGGCCACGGCGGCCGAGGTACTCCTCTACGACGAGCGAGAGCGCCGTCTTCGCCTGACGGCGAGCCGAGGCTTGCCTCCCGAACTGGTGCAACGGGCCAATGAGCGCCCCCTCGATCGAGAGACCCTGGCCGATTGGATCCTGCACCGTAACCAGCCTTTCCTGCACAACGATCTCCCCTCAGACCACCGCTACTGCTGGACGGTAGATCGGAGCAGCGGCTTCATCCACACGATGTTGGCCGTCCCTCTGCGGCGCGGCCGTGAACCCTTCGGCCTGCTCTGCTTCTACAACAAGGTGCAGGGGGGCTTCGAGCAGAGTGACCTGGAACTGCTGGAGGCGATCGCCGAGAAGAGCGCCATTGCCATCGAAAATGCTCGCCTCTACCAGATCGCCGACACCTCCTTGGCCCGCCGAGTGGAGGAACTCTCCATTGTCAACCGCATCAGCCGCACCATCAGCACCAGCCTCAATTTGGAGGAGACCCTGCAGGCCATCCTGGAGGCTGCAGGGGAACTGGCCCCCTATGCCATTGCGGAGATCTGCCTGTGGGACCCGGAGGCCCAGGTGATGCGCTCCTTCACCCAGGAGGGCCACAGGGATTACGCCGAGCGCGTGGGCAACGTCTATCACCTGGACGAGGGGTACAGCGGCTGGATCGCTCGCCACCGGCAGATGCTCTGGATCCCCGATGTGCAAGCCCGCCGGGACGTGCGCCCCAAGCTGGACAGCCCCGAGTACCCCTTCCGCTCCTACGTGGGGCTGCCCCTGATGGCCGGCGACGAGTTCATCGGCTCCTTGGAGTTGGTCAGTTACGAGCTGGGGGCCTTTCCCGAGAGCATCCTGAGCACCCTGAACTCCCTGGCCAACCAAGCGGCCATCGCCATTCAGAACGCCCGCCTCTACGAAGAGCGACAGCAGCGGCTCAAGGAGTTGGCCGGTCTCTACCAGATCTCCCAGGCCATCAGCGCCCTGGAGGACGTGGACCAGGTCTACGCCCGCATCAGCGAGCGCGTCGCCCGGCTGATGGGGGTAGAGATGGCCGGTGTGCTCCTCTACAACGAGGCCCAACAGGCGCTGGTCAGCCGCCCTCCCTTCTACGGGGTGCCCGACGAGTTGGTCGCCTACTACAAGATTCCCGTCCCTCCCGGCAGCCGGATGGAGCGGATTTGGCGGGAGAGCGAGTACTGGGTGAGCAATCAGGTCGCTCAGGACCCGATGGTGGCCGAGGCCGGACTCATCCCCTTGGCCACGACGGTCGGGGTGCAACGCACGCTCCTGGCCCCGCTGTCGGTGGGCGGACGTCGGTTCGGCATCCTGCAGGTCTCCAACAAGCACGATGGCTCCCCCTTCGACGAGAACGACATCCGCCTGCTCTGCATCCTGGCCAACCAGGCAGCGGCGGTCATCGAGAACGCCCAACTCTACCAGGAGCGCGAGCAACGTCTGACGGTGATGGCGGGGCTGCACGAGATCTCCAAGGCGATCGGGGCCTTGACCGACCAACATGAGCTCTACGCCTACCTGACCCAGCGGATCGCGGACCTGATGGACGTGGAGATGGTAGGCGTCCTCCTCTACGAGGAAGAGGAGCAGGCCCTGGTCGCTCAGGCTCCTTTCTATGGCGTGCCCGACGAGATCGTGCAGCGCTATCGAATCCCCCTCCAGCCGGACACGACCGCCTGGCAGATCTGGACCGAGGGGGAGTACTGGATGAGCAACGACCTACCCGGGGAACCGCTGGTTGCCGAGGCGGGCCTCAAGCCTCTGGCCCTCATCGCCGGCGTCCGGGCGACCATCCTGGCCCCGATGATTGTCGGGGAGCGTCGGATCGGCATCATCCAGGCATCCAACCGGCGCGATGGGAAACCCTTTAGCGAGGCCGACGCCCGGCTGCTGGCCCTCTTCGCCCACCAGGCGGCAGCCGTCGTAGAAAACGCCCGCCTCTACCGGGCGGAGCAGCGGCGACGCCTGGCCCTGGAGCGTCTCCAGAGCAGCGTTGCCACCATCAGCACCAAGCTCAACCTGCCAGAGCTCCTGCCCACCATCGTGGAGCAGGCCGCCCATCTCTTCGACGCCCCGACCACCGCCCTCCTGATGAGTGAGCCGGACGACGAAGTGCTCCGTTTCCAGGCCAGCTACGGCCTCTCCCAGGAGTACGTCGCCCAGGAGCAAATCCTCCGGGACCGGGCTCTCGCCCTGATCACCTCTCCCGATCGCTCTTGGACCCCCATCGTCATCCCCGATCTTCCCGAGGCCAACCTGGGGCGGCCTGGATTGGCCGATCGTGAGGGGCTGCGCTCCGTCTTGGCCATCCCCCTCATCTTCGGGGATGAGGTGATGGGAGCCCTGGCCGTCGCCAGCAAGGGAACTCCTCGCCGTTTCAGCCAGGATGAGATCGAAGTGGCCCGCATCTTCGCCCAGCACGTCACCGTGGCCATCCAGAACGCCCGCCTCTACGGCCAGACCGATGAGCAACTCCAGGAGCGGGTGGAGGAACTAACCGCCCTGAGCCGCATCGGTCAGGAACTCAATGCTACGTTGGACCTGAACCGCATCTTGGACATGGTGCTGACGGAGGCGCTCCGGGCCACCGATGCTTTCTACGGGAGCATCTACCTGCTGGACCCCGAAGGAGAGCACCTGGTCCTGCGGGCAAGCAAGGGAGCTGCCCGTCCTCGCCGGGAGATGAAGATAGAGCTCCAGCCCGGGGTAGGGATCGTCGGACGGGTCGCTCAGACCGGGGAGCCGGCCCGGGTGGATGATGTGCACCAGGATCCCGACTACCTGCCGGTCATTCCAGAGACCCGTTCCGAAGTGGCCATCCCTATCCGGCACGCCGCCACCGTGGTCGGGGTGCTCAACCTGGAGAGCCCGCGCCAGGCCGCTTTCACCCCTAGCCACGTCGAGTTCCTGGAGGCGCTGGCGGCCCAGGCGGCCTTGGCCATCGGCAATGCTCGGCGCTACCAGGAACAGTTGGAACGCAGTGACCTGCTCCGCCGCCGGGCCGAGCAGTTGGCCAACCTCTTCCAGATCAGCCAGGCCTTCCGGGCCGACCGCCCTCTGGAGGAGATCCTGGAGGAGGTGGCCTACGCCGTCCAGGAGGCGGTGGGGTTCAACATCGTCCTCATCAGCGTCTTGGAGGGCGAGCACCTGCGCCGGGCGGCGATGGCCGGCCTCCCCTTGGCCGTCTTCGAGCGGCTGAAGCAGGTCACTCAGCCCTGGTCCGAAGTGGAGAAGGTCCTATGTGACGAGTTCCGCATCAGTCAGAGCTACTACATCCCGGCCGAGAGGACCGAGGTGACCGAGGGGCTGGATACCTACACCCTCCTGCCCGTGGTCGAGCGGGAGCCAGGACACTGGCACGCGGAGGATATGCTCATCGTGCCCTTGCGCGGCCCCGGCGGTCAGATCTGGGGCATTATGTCCGTGGACGAGCCCCGCGACGACCGCATCCCCGACCGCAACACGGTGGAGGTGCTGGAGATCTTCGCCACCCAGGCGGCCATCGCCATCGAGAACGCCCGGCTCTATGCCGAGAAGGAGCGACGACTCACCGAGCTCTCCATCGTTAATGAGATCGGACGGGCCCTGTCCGCCACGGTTCGCTTGGACGACGTGCTAGAATCGCTCCGCCAGCAGTTGGGCCGGTTGATGGACACTTCCAACATCTTCGTCGCGCTGCTGGAGGAGGAAAAAAGGCAGATCTGCTTCCCCCTCTTCTACGAGGAAGGGAAGCCGGTCTTCCAGGAGCCCATCCCCCTCCACGCTGGCCTGACGGGCTACGTGCTTAGAACCCGCCAGCCGTTGCTCCTGGTCGGCGATATTGAAGCTCAGATGGAGAAGATGGGCATCACCCCCTTGGGCCGACCAGCCTGCTCCTGGTTGGGCGTCCCGATGATCGCCGGCGAAGAGGTGATCGGCGTCATCGCCGTCCAAGATTTCCAAGACAGTCAGGCTTACGACGAGGAGCACCTGCGGGTGCTGACCACGGTGGCGGCCCAAGCCGCCGTGGCCATCGTCAACGCCCGTCTGTACGAGGCCGCCGAGCGGCGGGCAGCGGAACTGGCCGCCCTTGTCGAGGTCTCCCGGGTGATCAGCTCTACCCTGCGGCTAGAGGAAGTGCTGGACCTGATCCTGGACGAACTGCGCAAGGTGGTCGAGTATGACAGCGCCTCCATCCAGTTGCTGGAGGAGGATCACCTACGGATCATCGGCGGGCGGGGCTTCGAGGAGTTGGAAGCGGTGGTAGGGCTGACCTTCCCCATCGGTGGGGACAACCCCAACACGGAGGTGGTGCGGCGGCGGGCTCCCTTCATCGTGGCCGATGCTCCGGCCGTCTACGCACCCTTCCGGGAACCGCCCCACGACCACATCCGCTCCTGGATGGGCGTCCCCCTCCTCTACGGAGATCGGTTGCTGGGGATGCTGACCTTGGACAAGAAGGAGCCCAACTTCTACGACAGGGCGAAGGCAGAACTGGCCCTCACCTTCGCCAACGGCGCCGCTGTAGCCATTGAAAATGCCCGGCTCTTCGAGCAGGTCACCCGCTTCAGCCAGGAGCTGGAGCAGCGGGTTGAGGAGCGAACCCAGGAGCTGGCCCAGGCGCTGGAAGAACTAACGATGGAGCGGGATCGGGTCGAAACCCTTTATCGGATCACCAGTGAGTTGAGCGCCAGTCTGGACCTGGATCGTGTGCTGAACCGGGCGTTGGAACTGGTGGTAGAGGCTGTGGAGGCGGATCGGGGAGCCATCTTCATGGTGGATCCCCAGACCGACCATCTGATCCAGCGGGCGAGCCTGGGAGGCTCACGGCGGCTCCCGCCCCGGGGAGCTCCCACACCCTTCCGCCGAGGGGAGGGGCTGGCCGGCTGGGTCATCGCCCACAAAGAGCCGGCCATCGTGCCCGACATCCACTATGACCCCCGCTGGGTGGACAACGGACAGCCGCGCTCCTACCGCTCCGCCCTGGCGATCCCCCTCATTGTAGGAGATGAAGCGATGGGGGCCCTCCTCCTCTTCCACAAAGAGGCCGATCGCTTCACCGAAGACCATCTGCGCCTGGTCGAGGCGGCCGCCATCCAAGTGGCCAATGCCATCAACAACGCCGAGCTCTACCGGCTGATTCGGGAGGGTGCTGAACGGCTGGGAGCGATGCTCAAGAAGATCCAAGTCGAGGCGGCCAAGAGCCAGGCCATCTTGGAAGGCGTCGCCGATGGCGTCATGGTCACCGACACCACCGGCCACGTGATCCTCTTCAACGCGGCCGCGGAACGGATCCTCAACACCCCACGTCGGCAGATTATAGGCCGTTCCATTGATGAGCTGCTGGGGCTCTACGGGACCGCTGGTCGTTCCTGGGTCGCCCTGGTGGAGCGGTGGATGCAGGAACCAGAAGAGATGCTGGACGCCGAGACCCGATACCTGGAGGAGCGGCTGGAGATTGAGGGGCGGGTCGTCAGCGTCCACCTGGCCCCTGTCCATATGGAAGAAGAGTTCCTGGGCACCGTCTCCGTCTTCCGGGACATTACCAAGGAGGTGGAAGCTGAGCGCGCCAAGAGCGAGTTCGTCTCCACCGTCTCCCACGAACTGCGCACCCCGATGACCTCCATCAAGGGGTATGCCGACCTGCTCCTCCTGGGCACGGCCGGGCGGCTGACCGAGGGCCAGGAGCGGTTCCTGCGCATCATCAAGTCCAACGCCGACCGCTTGAGCGACCTGGTGAACGATCTCTTGGACATCGGTCGCATTGACAGCGGTCGCATCGAGTTGGAGAAGCGGGCGGTCAACGTCGCCAGCCTGGTGGAACAGGTGATGGAAAGCCTGCGCCGCAAGGCCGAGGAGAAGGGGCTGCGGCTGCACTCCCAAGTCGCGCCCGACCTGCCCCCCGTCTGGGGCGACTCGGCCCGTCTCATCCAAGTCCTCACCAACCTGGTCAGCAATGCCTACCAGTACACCCCGCCAGAAGGGGAGATCACGGTGCAGGCAGAGCGCCAGGGTGAGATGGTCCTGATCCAGGTTAAGGATACCGGCATCGGCATCACCCCTCAGGATCAGGAGAAGATCTTTGACCGCTTCTTCCGGGCCGATCATCCCCTCGTCCAGGAGATTCGGGGGACGGGTCTGGGGCTCTCCATCGTCAAATCGCTGGTGGAGATGCACGGCGGGGAGATTTGGGTGGAGAGCGAGCCGGGTCAAGGGAGTACCTTCAGCTTCACCCTCCCCATTGCGCAGGAGGAGGAAGAGGAACCTCTTCCCCAGGCCCCCCCGGAGGTCGAGGAAGAGGTCGTCCAAGGCCATCCCGGCAACGGTCGTGGTCCTCGGGTGCGCCGGGTGCTCATCGTTGAGGACGACCCGGACATCGCCAACCTGCTTGGTCATCACCTGGAGGGCAGCGGCTACCAGGCCATCATCGCCCATCAGGGGCAGACGGCCCTGGCCCTGGCCCGCCAGATGCACCCCGACCTGATCACGCTGGACATTCGGCTGCCCGACATGGATGGGTTCGAACTCCTGCAGAGCTTGAAGGAAGACGCTTCCACAACCGACATCCCCGTCGTGATCGTCTCCATCCTGCAGGACAAGCAGAAGGGGCTCCGTTTGGGGGCCGTGGACTACCTGACCAAACCCATAGACGAGGGCCGACTGCTCCACGTCGTTGACCAGATCCTGGAGTCCAAAGGGAGCATCCTGGTGGTGGACGACGATCGGGACACCATCGCCTTGCTGCAGCAGGTCCTCCAGGAGCGTGGGTTCACCGTTCTCGCCGCTTACCGGGGCGAGGAGGGGCTGGCCCTGGCCCGAGAACACCGCCCCGACCTGATCCTGTTGGACCTGAAGATTCCGGGACTGGACGGGTACACGACGTTGACCCGCCTGAAGGAGGACCCCGCCACCCGGGAGATCCCGGTCGTGGTTATGACCGCCAGCCTGACGGAGCCGGAGCGGCATCGGGAGAAAGTTCTGGCGCTGGGAGCGTCTCACTTTCTGACCAAGCCCTTTGCCATCGAGACGTTGATGGAAGAGATCGAGCGGTTGATGGAAAGCACGTTGGAGGGCAAAGGGACGGCCTGATCGGGCCCGTCATCCTGGGCCCCAGAAGCCCAGGTGCAAGGGAAGAACATCGAAGAAGGGGCGAGGAAAGCAGGGGTTACCAATGACGAAGATACTGGTTGCCGAAGACGAACGGGATATTCGGGAGTTGATCGCGTTCACTTTGAGCAGTTTGGGAGGCTTTGAGGTCATCAAAGCCAACAATGGGGAGGAAGCCGTCGAGAAGGCTCGAGAGGAGATCCCCGACTTGATTCTGCTCGATGTGCGCATGCCCAAGATGACCGGCTACGAAGCCTGTTCCCAACTGAAGGCCGATCCGCTCACCCAGAACATCCCTATCGTTTTCCTCTCGGCCAAAGGACAAGAGGCGGAGATTCAGCAGGGGCTGGAGCTGGGGGCAGAGGAATATATCCTGAAGCCCTTCGACCCGGGAGAGTTGGTCGAGAAGATCCGTGCTATCCTGAGGCGCGTCCAGGCCCGCAGAGCGGAGCAGGTACAGGTATAGGGAGAGGATAGGAATCCGATGAGCGCGATTATCATCGGTGATGGCCTGGTCCATTACGAAGCCATTGGCCGAGGACCTCCGCTGCTCTTCATCCATGGCTGGCTGGGCTCGTGGCGTTACTGGGTGCCAACGATGGAGGAACTCTCCATCGAATACCGCACTTACGCCTTGGACCTGTGGGGATTTGGCGATTCGGACCGGCTGGACAGCCATTACGACGTCGAATCCTACGTGGCGCTGGTGCGGGACTTCATCACCAACCTGGGTATCAAACCCCCTGTCCCGTTGGTGGGCCACGCCCTGGGGGCTGTGACCGCTGTGCTGCTGGCCGCCCGCCATCCCGATATGGTCTCTCGAGTGATGGCCGTCAGCCTGCCTTTGCTGGGAGAAACCCTGAACCCTCGCCTTTCCAACCAGGGGGGGAGCACACCGGTGGACCGTGTCCTGGGCCGGCGTCTTCCCCCCGAATACGAACCCGTACGCGTTGAGGCCACCAAGACGGAAGAGACCGCTGTGATCAACAGCGCCAACTCCGTCCGGGGGCTGAACCTTTCCCTCAAGCTGGCCCGTATCCAGGTCCCTGTGCTGCTGGTGCACGGGGAACGAGATAACGTCGTCCCTCCCCCCCAGGCCGAGCGGCTCAACGGGTTGTTGGGAACAGGGGGTCAGGTCCACTTCATCACCCTGCCCTCGACCCGCCACTTCCCGATGCTGGAGGAGAAGGCCAAGTTCAACCGACTGCTGCGCGACTTCCTGGTCACCGACGATCTGGACACCCTGCAACTGAAGGAAGAGTGGCGCCGGTTGATGCGCTGAAGCCGGTCTTTCCCCCCACCGCCATTCCAAGCCCTCTCCAGCTTGTTGGCGGTAGTCCTTCTCCTCCCTAAGGCTATTGCTATTCTCTCTCCCCTTCCCTCGCCTATCGCCTTCCCTCTTATCCGCCGCCGCAACCTATGACCCTCAACAGCGAAGCGTTGATGAGCCCTGCTCAACCGGGTCAAAGCTGGATGCCCGGGACCGGGAGGCGGCCCGTTATCCGGCCACGGCCGTCGGATGGCTTGGGAGAAACGCGGTGATTATCCATATCTTTGGAGATAGGGAGACTAGCCGTCCACGAATGGGGCACGAATACACGAATTAAGGACCGCCTCATTCGTGGAGAAATTGGTGGACGGCCCGCTACGGACCACTCTCTCGCTCACTTGTGGGTAATCACCGCAAAGGAAACCCCTTGCCTCTGAGGGAAGCTTGAGGTACAATCCTTGTAACTGTTCACCCTCCCGTAGGTTAGGCGCGTTTCCGACGCGAAACCGGTTTCAAATAGCCCATCGGGGCTGAAAGCGCCCTCAACCGGTGACCTGCGGGAGGGTAGGCTGAATAGATGCCAATC
>WFUY01000489.1 GCA_015484715.1 Thermoflexales bacterium
ATCTGCCAGAGGGCCAGGGTGGAGAGGAGTACGACCAGGTTGTCGTTGTTGACCGAGGCGGAGATGAAGAGGAACATCGGCGTGAAGCCGGTGACGGCGGCCGTCGCCAGGGCCAGGTCCTCGCGGTCAGGCCAGAGGGCCAGGACCAGCCGGTAGGTCAGGTAGACGGTGGCCGCCCCCATAGCGACCGAGAGGAACCGGATGAGGTGGACGGCGAGGGAGACGCCTCGCCAGGGCCAGCCTTCATCGGGTCGGTGCACGACCAGATTGACGTTGCCGTCGGGGGCTGCCTCGCCGTAGTTGCCGTGGGGGTTGGGCTCCCAGACCGCCTCCATCGGTCCTGTGTCAATCCAGAAGGTGAGCAGGGCGGCGATGGCGTAGTAGAGGGGGGGCTGGCTGCCCTCCTGCCGCCAGGGGCCGGGGTTCTCCGGGTCCTGGACGGGAAGCGCCCAATGGTCGGCGATCTGCTTGACCATCGGGTAGTGCCAGAGTTCGTCCGAGGCCTCGAAGATGGGCGTAACCAGGCTGTAGAGGATGCCCAGGACGACGAAGAGGGCGATCAGGAGTCGGATCATTGGTCGGGTGGTCCTTGGTCGGGTAGTCTTCAGTCCTCAGTCCTCGGTCCTCGGTGCCTCCCCTGGTCCACGGTCGTCAGCCGACCCAGGCCCAGCAGGGCGAAGCTTCCCATCCCGAAGAAGCCGGCCACGGCTACACCGGTCCGTCCCGCTTCCAGGGCGATGAGGACGTTGGCCAACCAGGTGATGACGTAGGCCCCGATGGGCAGGGCCTGGAAGCGGGCGCTGCTGGGTCCCCAGGGGCGAGCCGGTTGGTGGCGCGTCAGCAGCCGGTAGAGCAGGAAGAAGGTGAAAGTGGTGATCAGCCAGCCGGCGTAGTTCTGAGCCGGGATGCCGAAGTAGCCCCCCTTCACCTCCCACACCCAGTGGCCGCTGGCCACCATCAGCGGGTCCATCATCAGGTCCCAGCCGGTGATGGCCATCGCGCTGAGGCCGGCCCGCCAGATTGCCTGACCGATGCCCTCTTGTCCTCCCCCGCCGGTCAGCCGCTCCACCAGCACCTGGGAGGGGTAGGCCATCATAAACCAGGCGATGGGGATCAGGGGCGGCACCAGGCCGAAGAGCTTCGCGCCCAGGCGGTCGGTGTAGTGGTAGGGGCCGTAGGGCCATCCGGTGAGCACGCCGACGCTCTCGAAGAGCAGGCTGATCCCAAAGGTGAGGCCCAGGAAGAGCAGGGCTCGCCGTCCTCCCATCGTCCAGAGGGCGTGGCCCAAGGAGAAGGCGAAGAAGGCCAGGGTGGCCAGGGGAAGCATGACGACGATGAAGGGCAGGC
This sequence comes from Thermoflexales bacterium, assembly GCA_015484715.1. Taxonomy (GTDB): domain Bacteria; phylum Chloroflexota; class Anaerolineae; order S140-20; family S140-20; genus S140-20. The sequence goes on from WFUY01000489.1 coordinate 1,348, forward strand.
GCAGCAGGGGCCGCAGCACGATGTAGCCCATCACCGCCGTGTAGAAGAGCCCCAGGGCGGTGACCCCGGGTTGCCAGAGGCGTTTCACCACGGGCGTCATAGGAGACCCGCCTCCCGAAGGAGACGGCGTGCCTCGGAGACCTGGGCGGTGTACCGCCGGACGGAGGCGTGCAGGTCCTCCTCCGGCGGGATGCCCAGGAAGGCCCGGTCGGAGGGGGTGTCGGCCTCGCCCCGCATCGGGCCTTTGGGCGTCCCCGGCAGATCAAAGGCGATGCCGCTGACGTCCGTTCCGAAGATCTGCTCGCGGCAGCGGAGGTAGGCTTCCTCGATGATGTTCTGGGCCTCTCGGCGCAGGTAGGTGGGGTCCTCCATCAGGAGGACCTGGGCCTCCTTGAGCAGGTTCGTGCATTCCCGCCAGGCCTGGCGGCGTTCCTCCTCTCCGACGAAGGGGTCGCCGCCCAGCCGTTGGGCCACCCCCTCGGCCCGGCGCAGCTTCTCCGCCCAACCGGCCCCTTCGTTCAGGTCCCGGGTGCGCACCTCCAGGCAGCGCACGTCCAGGATGACGTAGGACCACTGGGTCACCGGCCGACCGTCGGCCAGCAGGTCGCCGTCCTGCACCTCCAAGGTGGGCAGGGGGCGGGGCAGGGGGTTGCGCTCGTCCCGCGTCCCCAGGATGACGTAGTAGCCATCCTGCAGGTCGCCGGTGGCGATGTTGAAGTCGCCGCTGAAGGCGAGGATGGGCTGGCGCTCCTCCGGCTCTAGGAAGGTCTGGAGGATCTTGTCGGCCAGCGTCCCGATGGTGCGGGCGGCGGCGGCGGCACCGGGGGCCAGGGAGATGGCGGTGATGAAGGCGTCGTCGTTGATGAGCCCGCCCAGGGCGGCCAGTCGGTTCTCCTTGTCCACGATGAACTCGAGGGAGATGGAGACGTGGTCCATCGTGGCCGGCACCAGGTTGATCAGGTTGGGGCTCAGCCCCAGTTGCTCCGCCCGCCCTTTGTGCACCTCTCGGGAGCGCTGGATGGCCTGGAGCGGCTCCGGCCCCAGGAGCGGGTGGTTGAGGGAGACCTGGGAGGTGACGATGAGCCGACGGGCCTTCTCCCAGAGGGGGCCGGAGAAGGCGGCCTGGGCTCCTTTGATCCGCACGACGAAGTAGCTCTCGCCTGGGCGGACCGCCTTCGTCTCCGGTCCCCGGGGGATGTGGATGGGGGAGGTGGTGCCCACGGTCACGTAGGGCTGCCGGTCCTGTTGTCGGTCAAACATCGCGTTCTCTCCTCTCGCAATCTGCAATTTGCCATCTGCAATCCGCGACCTCGCAATCGGTGATCTGCGTTCCACACTCCTCATCGGAACAGGTCCAGCCCTTCCGGTGGCAGGAGAACGGATTCCTCTTCCTGCTCTGGAGAGAGATGCCATAGCTTCTCGGGCAGGAAGGTCAGGAGGGCAAGCAGGAAGAGGAACAGGTAGAAGCCCAGCACCAATCCCAGGACGACCGGACCGGAGAGGGGGCCTGCGGCAGCCCGGGCCACCACTTCCTGTCGCTGGTGGGTTGGGAAGGGGTGGAGGATCAATTTGGCTCCCCAGGCTGCGCCCAGGATGAGGAAGAGAAAGCTGTAGTTGCGGCGCAGACGGTTGCCGATGCCTTCCCACAGGGTCAGGTAGAAGTGGGGAATCTGGATTTCGAGGGCCATGTGGTGACGCCAGCCAGGCTGATAAGGGGCGGTCCCGTTCCCTATGGAGGGGGTTCCCAGGTGCTTCTCCAAGATGCGAACCCACCGCTGCCAGATCTCCCAGTAGCGGAAACGGCGTCCCTCGATGATGAGGAAGGTGAAGACGAGAAAGGCGGTCAGAGGCAGGATAATCGGTGAGCTGGTGTGATGGCCGAAGGCAGCCGCCAACCCGATCCCCGTCGTTCCCACGGCCCAGTTGGTGGTGGTGTCCAGCCGCTTGCGCCAGATCTGGGCTCGAAAGAGGGTGGCCCGGTAGAAGTGCTCGATGACGAAAAGCTCGTTGCCGGAGAACAGCGTGGTGGGCTGGGGGCGTTCCTCGGTCCGACCATCGCCAGGGCGCATCACACTTCCTCGAAAGGGCGTAGGTCTTTGGGTTCCGGCGTGTAGGGGGCCAATTCGCGTCGGGGGGGCTGCACCCGTCCCGTTGCCTCCCGCAAGGGCACCGTCAGCAGCGCCAGCAGCGCCAGCAGGCCGTGGAAGAGGGCAAAGGCGGCCACCGTGACGGTGCCGGCGATGGGGCCTACGGTGGCTCGATCCACCATCTCTCCCCACCTCTGGATGGGCGTGGGGTGCATCATCAGCTTTAACAGCCAGCTCACGACCAGGACACCGAAGATGTAGCTGTAGTTGCGGCGCAGCCGGCGCCCCAGAGCCTCCCAGATGGAGATGTGGAAGCGCAGGTCTTGCAGGTCCTCGGCGAACATATGCCGCCACTCGGGGTTGTAACGGGCCCGTTCCGGCGAGAGGATGGGGGCGATCAGGTCTACCTCCAGCATCCGGGTGCGGTAGCGCCAGATGTCGAAGTAGCGGTAGCGACGGGCCTCGATCACCAGGAAGACGAAGACCAGCCAGGTGATGAGCAGGATGGGGATGTGGGAGCTCTCCGGGCTGCTGAAGGCCAGGCTCAGGGCAGCGCCTGTGGTCACCACGGCCCAGTTGGTGGTGGTGTCTAGCCGCTGCCGCCATATCTTCGAGCGGTATATCTCGCCCCGGTAGAGGTGGGCCAGCAGCCCCAACTCGGCGTTGGTGAAGCGCTCGCTGGGCCGCTCACCGATCTCCTGGGCTGTCTGGACCCCCATGAACGGTTCCTGGATGGACATTGGCCTCTCCCACTGGTAGCCCTGTCAGGCAGGCATTCTGCCGACTGTTGTGGGTTGGTCATGTCTCAAAGGTTATAATTCGCCACGCACGATAGCTCGCTTCCTCGTCGGTAGAGCAACGAAGTCTCTTGGATTTTCTTGGAATGCTTCGGCCAGGTCTTCAGGGATTTCGGAGGGCTTCGGGCCATCCCTGTCGTTCCCCACCGCCGGACCTCCCTTTGGCGGGGCTACATTTGTGCCTACACTCATTATACCTTCCCTTGCGCTCTCCCGCAAGGGGTTGGATCCCGGTGGTTACCCATATCTTTGGAGATAGGGAGACTAGCTGCCCACGAATGGGGCACGAACACACGAATTAAGGACCGCCTCATTCGTGCATTTGTGAGAAATTCGTGGATGGCCTGCTACGGACCACTCTCTCGCTCCCTTGTGGGTAATCACCGCGTTTGATCCTGGTGGTTACCCATACCCCGGGAACGGGGCTAGAGCGGAACAGAGCGTTATTCCTTCTTGACATATCGGTCCCTTTTCGTTAAACTATGGGGGCTTGTCTTGTTACCCCCTACGATCTTCCTAGAAAGGAGAGGTTCCTATGAGACGAAGCCTGGCCTGCCTCCTCGTACTGCCGGTCTTGCTGACGGCCTGCGGATCGGGAACCACCCCGCCGGCTTCTCAGTCGGGCGAGGCCAAACCGTCCAACCCTACCATCCTCCTGGCGACGACGACCAGCACCCAGGACTCTGGTCTGCTGGACCTGCTGGTGCCCGACTTCGAAGAGAAAACGGGCTACACGGTCAAGGTGATCGCCGTGGGCACCGGTGCGGCTCTGGCGATGGGGAAGCGGGGCGACGCCGACGTGCTCCTCGTCCACGCGCCGGCGGCGGAGATGAAGCTGGTGGAATCGGGCGACGTGGTGGACCGTCGTCGGGTGATGCACAACGACTTCGTCCTCGTCGGGCCGGCCGAGGATCCGGCTCAGGTGAAGGGGATGACGGACGCAGCGGCTGCCCTGAAGCGGATCGCTCAAACCCAGGCCCTCTTCATCTCGCGGGGCGACGATTCGGGGACCCACAAGAAGGAAAAGGCCCTGTGGCAGGAGGCCGGGGTGCAGCCGGCGGGGGCCTGGTACCAGGAGTCGGGCCAGGGGATGGGAGCCACCCTCAAGATTGCTTCGGAGAAGGGGGCCTACACCCTCACCGACCGGGGAACCTACCTCCACCTACGCGACAAGCTGGACCTGGTGATTCTGGTGGAGGGCGACGACCGACTTCAGAACATCTACCACGTGATGGTCGTCAACCCCCAGAAGCACCCGGGGGTCAACGCGGAGGGAGCCAAAGCCTTCGCCGATTACCTGACCGATCCCGAAACCCAGAAGGTCATCGGGGAGTACGGCAAGGACCGTTTTGGTCAGCCGCTCTTTTTCCCTGATGCGGGGCAGGAGTAAGGGGGCCAAGGAATCGTGGAGGTCGTTCTCGAAGGACTGCAGCAGGCGCTCTGGCTGATCCTGCGGCGAGACCCGGCGGTCGTCGAGATCACCCTGCGCACGCTCCAGGTCTCCGGGACGGCGACGCTGATCAGCCTGTTGCTGGGGGTGCCGCTGGGCACGGCGTTGGCCCTGGGGCGCTTTCCCGGTCGCCGCCTGGTGGTCAGCCTGGTCAACACAGGGATGGGGCTGCCGCCGGTGGTGGTGGGGCTCTTCGTGGCCCTGATGCTGTGGCGCAGCGGCCCCCTGGGGAGGCTGGGCCTGATCTACACCCCGCTGGCGATGGTGATCGCCCAGGCGGTGATCGCCGCGCCCATCGTGGCCGGGGTCAGCCTGGCCGCCATCCAGCAACTGGACCCCCGCCTGCACCTGCAGCTTCTGGGGCTGGGGGCCTCGCGGGGGCAGCTGGTGCTCGTCCTCTGGTGGGAGGCTCGTCGGTCGCTGCTGGCCGCAGCGATGGCCGGCTTCGGTGGGGCCATCTCCGAAGTCGGCGCTTCGATGATGGTCGGCGGCAACATCGTCGGCCAGACGCGGGTGCTGACGACGGCGACGGTGCTGGAGACGAGCAAGGGGAACTTCGACCTGGCGATGGCCCTCGGCCTGATCCTCCTGCTCCTGGCCTACTTGGTCACGCTGGCGATGACCTGGCTCCAGCAGAGCGGGAGGACGGGATGAGCAAGTCGGTCCTCTCCCTGCGCGATGTGCGGGTGGAGTACGGCGGGCGGTCGGTGCTGGAGGTCCCGGCCTTGGATGTGTGCTCTGGAGAGGTGCTGGCCGTCATCGGTCCCAACGGGGCGGGCAAGAGCACGTTGCTCCAGGTGATGGCGGGCCTGCGCTCCCCCGGCGCGGGGGTGCTGCGCTTCCGGGGCCAGACCGTCCGGCCCGGCGACCTAGGCTATCGCCGGCGCATCGCCCTGGTGCTCCAGGACCCGATGCTGCTGGATGCCTCGGTGCTGACCAACGTGACGTTGGGGCTGCGCTTCCGACGCTGGCCGAGGCGGAAGGCGGTCGGGCGAGCTATGGGTTGGCTGGAGCGGCTGGGGGTGGCCCACCTGGCCCACCGGTCGGCCCGCACCCTCTCCGGCGGCGAGGCCCAGCGGGTCAGCCTGGCCCGGGCGCTGGTGCTGGAGCCGGAGCTGCTCCTACTGGACGAACCCTTCAGCGCCCTGGACGCGCCCACCCGAGCGGCTCTCCTAGACGATCTGCAGGGCCTGCTGCGGGAGACCCGGACGACGACGGTCTTCGTCACCCACGATCAGGACGAGGCATTGCGGCTGGGGGATCGGATCGCAGTGCTCTTGGGAGGACGGCTGCGGCAGTTGGATGTGCCGGAGCGGGTCTTCGCGGCGCCGGCCGACGCCGAGGTGGCGGCCTTCGTGGGGATGGAGACGATCCTGACGGGCCGGGTCGTCGCCGTGGAGAACGGGATGGCGCTGGTGCAGGTGGGCTCGCAGCGGGTGGAGGTGCCGGTCACGGCGGGGATGCGGCCGGCAGGGCCTGAGCCGGTCCCACCCTTGCAGGAGGGAAGCGAGGTGCTGCTGGGCATCCGTCCCGAGGATGTGACGCTGGCACCGGGGGAGACGCCCTTGTTGCCCAGCAGTGCCCGCAACCGCTTCCGGGGGCGGGTCACGCGGGTCGTGCCCCAAGGTCGCCTCTACCACGTGACGGTGGCCTGCGGCTTCCCCTTGGTCGCCGTCGTCACCCCCCGTTCGGTGCGGGAGCTGGCGCTGAGGGAGGGGCGGGAGGTGGTCGTCGCCTTCAAGGCCACCGCCGTGCACGTCATCCGCCGCTGACGCCGGTTGACCGGCCTCCGGGAGTGCGGTATACTTCGTTCAGAGCCGGCGGGCAAGAAGATGCCAGGGAGGTGTAAGGGTGCCGGAGATCGCAGAGGTCCAGGAGCGTGTAAGCGATTTGGAGGCGGTGCTCGTCCGGTTTATCGTGCGCACCGAGCAGATTCTGGAGCGGATGGAGATTGAGGCCAAGCGGGATCGGCGAGAGTGGAACAAACGGTGGGGCGAGTTGGCCAATCGGTTGGGGACGGTTGTCGAGGACATCGTGGCTCCCAACATCTCTCGGATCGCTCAAGACTACTTTGGCCTCCTGGAGATCGAGGACTTTATGGTCCGCCGCAAGGTCCGGCATAAGCGGGATCGAGCCCGGCGACGGGAGTTCGACGTGATCGCCGTGGGGGAAGACTGGGTGATCATCAACGAGACGAAGGCGACGCCGAGGATCGAGTACATCCACGACTTCGTCAAAGCGCTGGAGGAGATCGAGGATTACTTGCCAGAGTACCGGGGGAAGCGGATCATCCCGATCTTCGCGTCCCTGTATATGGGCGAGGATGTGGTGAACTACCTGACCCGGCACCGGATCTACGCGATGGCGATGGGCGATGAGACGATGGACCTGCTTAACTTCGCGGCCTTGGGCGATGAGGGGGTCCGGCGGCCTCGGACCTCGCCAGAGTGAGACAGAGGAGGACCGGTGAGAGAGGAGCACGCGGCCTTTGTGGCCCGGCTGGAGGCTCGCGGAGGGTGAGTTGGCGATGTTTGACGAAGTGGGCAAGGGGCTGATCCTGATGGGGGTGATCCTGGTCCTGCTGGGCGGCCTCCTCTGGCTGGCCGGCAGGGTGCCTTTTCTCGGACGGCTCCCCGGCGACATCCACATCCAGCGGGACGGCTTCTCCTGTTTCTTCCCGCTGGCGACCTCCCTTCTGCTCAGCCTTCTGTTGACCCTCTTGCTCAACCTGCGCCTGCTGTTGGGGCGGAAGTAGAATGCGAACGGACGAGTTTGACTACCACCTCCCGCCGGAGTTGATCGCCCAGAAGCCGGTGGAGCCCCGAGACGCCTCCCGCCTGATGGTCCTCAACCGGGCCGATGGCTCCATCACCCATCGCATCTTCCGCGAGATCGGGGCCTACCTCCGGCCCGGCGACCTGCTGGTGTTGAACGAGAGCCGGGTGATCCCGGCCCGCCTCTTCGCCCGCAAGGTGCCCACCGGCGGACGGGTGGAGATGCTGTTGCTGAACCCGGAGGGGGAGGACGGGCGGTGGCGGGTTCTGGTCAAGGGGCGGCGGGTTCGGCC
>WFUY01000490.1 GCA_015484715.1 Thermoflexales bacterium
ACATGCAGCCGGGCCGAGCCCGGATGGACTTTGAGTTTGAGCGGATGCGCAAGGAGTTGGTGCAGGAGATCGAGGAGAAGGTCAACGCCGAGGTGGCCGCCGCCCGCCCCGTCAAGATCGCCATCCTCCCTCGCGAGGAGGCCTTCCAGATCCCCGACCTGATCCGCACCAAGATCAACCTCCTGCCGCCGCAGATCACCCAGGTGCGGACGGTGGAGATCGAGGGGCTGGACCTCCAGGCCGATGGGGGCACCCACGTGGCCAACACCTCCGAGGTGGGGCGCATCCGCATCGTGGACTACAAGAGCAAGGGACGGATCAACAAACGGTTGGTCATCGAGCTCGAGGACTGAGGCGGGTGGACGACCTGGCCCAGGTGCTGGAACGGGTGAGCGCCAAGAAGGCTCGGCTGGACGCCCTGCGCCCTCTGTCGCCTTCGGTGTTGAACCGGCTGCGGGAGCAGTTCGAGGTGGAGTGGACCTACCACTCCAACGCCATCGAGGGGAGCACCCTGACCCTGCGGGAGACCCAGTTGGTGCTCCAGCACGGGTTGACGGTCGGGGGCAAGTCGCTGCGGGAGCACCTGGAGGCCATCAACCACCAGCACGCCATCCGATTCATCGAGACGCTGGCCGGCAGCGACGAGCCGATCACCGAGCACACCCTGCGGAGCATCCACGCCCTGGTGCTGCGGACCATTGACGACGAAGAGGCAGGGCGTTACCGCCGTGGGCAAGTGCGCATCACCGGCTCGGAGTACCTACCGCCGGAGCCCATCGCGGTGCCCGGGCTGATGGCCGAATTGATCGCCTGGCTGAACGCCGAGGAGACGGCCTCCCTGCATCCGGTTGTGCGGGCAGCGCTGGCCCATTTCCGGCTGGTGCACATTCATCCTTTCACCGACGGCAACGGTCGCACGGCGCGGCTGCTGATGAACCTGATCCTGATGCGGGAGGGATACCCGCCGGCCATCATCCGGGTGGAGGATCGTCCCGTCTACTACGATGCCCTCGACGCAGCCCACGCGGGGGACCCCGACCCCTTCATCCGACTGGTGGCCGAGGCGACGGAGCGCTCTCTGGACACCTGGCTGGCAGCGGCCGGGGAGCCGGCGTCCCCCCGTTAGGCGGTTTCACACCCTCCCGCAGGTTAGACGCATTTCCGACGCGAAACCGTGCTTCCAATAGCCCATCGGGGCTGAAAGCGCCCTCGACCGGTGACCTGCGGGAGGGTAGGCTGAATAGATACCGGAGATCAACGAACTCTGGGAGCGTGGGAGGAGAAGATGTTCAAACCGGTGCCCAATCCTGTGGATTTCATCGCCCAAGAGCACGAGGTCCTGACCTTCTGGAAGGAGAGCCGGGCTTTTCAGAAGCTGGTGGAGTTGCGCAAGGACGGCCCTCGGTGGTCCTTCATTGACGGCCCCATCACCGCCAACAACCCGATGGGCGTCCACCACGGGTGGGGCCGCACCTACAAGGACTTCTACCATCGCTACAAGGCGATGCGGGGGTATCGCACCCGCTACCAGAACGGCTTCGACTGCCAAGGGCTGTGGGTTGAGGTCGAGGTGGAGAAGGATATGGGCTTTCGCTCCAAGCGGGAGATCGAGGCCTACGGCCTGGCCGAGTTCGTCAAGCGCTGCAAGGAGCGGGTCCTGCGCTACGCCGCCATCCAGACCGAGCAGTCCATCCGGCTGGGCTACTGGATGGACTGGAACGACCCCGACTTCCTCCGCTGGCTGGCCGAGAAGATGCACGAGGACGACCAGCAGGTGATCACCATCCAGGGAACCGAGGGGCCGGTCACGGGAACCGTGGAGCAGATCGTCGGGGAGCTGGGGATGCCCCACATCGGCGGCTCCTACTTCACCTTCTCCAACGAGAACAACTACATGATCTGGACCTTCCTCAAGCGCTGCTGGGAGCGGGGCTGGCTCTACAAGGGCACCGACGTGATGCCTTGGTGCCCCCGCTGCGCCACCGGCATCTCCCAGCACGAGATCGTGACCGAGGGCTACCGGGAGCTGACCCACCCCGGCGTCACCCTCCGCTTCCCCCTGCGCGGTCGGGAGAAGGAGTCGCTCCTGGTCTGGACGACGACCCCCTGGACGCTGACCAGCAACGTGGCCGCCGCCGTCGGCCCCGACCTCACCTACGTCCGGGTGCGCCAGGGCGACGAAATCTTCTACCTGAGCCGGGGCACCCTCCCGATGCTGCGGGGGGAGTACGAGGTCTTGGGCGAGCTCCGGGGCGAGGAGATGGTGGGGTGGACCTACGACGGCCCCTTCGACGAGCTGCCGGCCCAGCAGGAGGCCGGCGGCCCCGCCGCCCACCGCATCATCCCCTGGGACGAGGTGGGCGAGGAAGAGGGCACCGGCATCGTCCACATCGCCCCTGGCTGTGGGGCCGAGGACTTCCAGTTGAGCAAGGAGCACGGCTTGCCCGCCATCGCCCCCCTGAACGACGAGGGCATCTTCGTCGAGGGCTTCGGCTGGCTCACCGGGATGTCGGTGGATGAGGTGGCCGAGCCCATCTTCCGGGACCTGGAGCGCAAGGGGCTCCTCTACCACGTCGAGGACTACACCCACCGCTACCCCGTCTGCTGGCGCTGCGGCACCGAACTCGTCTTCCGGCTGGTGGACGAGTGGTTCATCAGCATGGGGCCGGTCTACGACAAGCCGCGCGAGGAGCTGACCGAGGAGGAGAAGGCCCGCAGCCTCCGCTACCAGATCATGGACGTGGTGGATCAGATCCGCTGGATCCCCGAGTTCGGACACGCGCGGGAGATGGACTGGCTGCGCAACATGCACGACTGGATGATCAGCAAGAAGCGCTACTGGGGGCTGGCCCTGCCCATCTACGAGTGCCAAGCCTGCGGCCACGTCCACGTCGTCGGCGACGAGCACGAGCTCCGGGAGCGGGCCGTCGAGGGCTGGGAGACCTTCGAGGGGCACACGCC
>WFUY01000491.1 GCA_015484715.1 Thermoflexales bacterium
CCCCGAGGGTGCGGAACGGGGAGGTCCAGGAGGGCGAAGAGGCGCTCGGCGGCGGCCACCCCACCCATCCCGGCGTGGAAGCGCGTCCCCAAGAGTCGGAAGGGCTGGTAGAATTCGGGAGCCAGGAGCAGGACGAGGAAAGCCTGGCTGAAGGTAAGGTGGCCATAGAGCAGGCGCAGGCCGATGCCCACGGCCACCACGGCGGTGCTCAGGGTGCCGGCCCACTCCAGCACCAGGGCGGAGAGAAAAGCGATGCGCAGGACCTGCAGGGTGGTCCGTCGGAAGCGATCGCTGACGGCCTCCACGCGCCGGACGTACTCCCGGCTGCGTCCCAGGATCTTGAGGGCGGTGAGGCCCTGGAGGGCATCGAGCAGAAAGGCGCTCATCCGGTTGAGCTGCTGCCACTGCGTTCGGGTCAGGGCATCGGCCAGGCTGCCGATGAGGTTCATAAAGAGGGGGATGACGGGGGCAGTGATCAGCAGGATGAGGCCCGAGATCCAGTCACGGGGGCAGACGACGATCAGGACGAGAAGGGGGACCAAGGCGGTGAGGACCACCTGGGGGAGGTAGCGGCGGAAGTAGGTTTCCAACTCTTCCAGGCCCTCGGTCAGGGCGTTGGTGATCTCGCCGGTGCGCTCGCCCGAGAGATGGACCGGCCCCAGAGCGAGGAGGTGGTCCAGCAGGCGCCGGCGGAGAGTGCGCTTGATCTGCGCGGCGAAGTGGAAAGCGGCCACCTCGCAGCCCCAGGCAGCGGCGGCCCGCAGAAGCAAGACGGCCACCAGGGCCAGCAGGATGGGACGTACAGCGGTCAGGCCGGCCCCCTGGAGGAAGACGGCGTTCAGGACGCTGGCGAGCAGCGCGGCCTGGAGGACGATGAGCCCCCCACCCAGCAAGCCCAGGGCAACGGTAAGAGCCAGCCAGGCGATCGGCCGGCGGGCCAGGCTCAGGAGGCGACGGTTGAGGTTCATAAGTGCACCGGAGGGAGAGGGGCCCAAAGGGCCTCACCCCTCCTCGGAGGGGAGAGCGCGGCGGTGGCCCAGGAGGGGTGAGGGAGGCGAAAGGCCCTACGAGCGCTCAGTAGACCATCTCCTCCGGCCTGTCGGCACGGATGCGGTGGCGGAAGGTGTAGTACGTCCAGCCCTGGTAGAGCAACACGATCGGCAGGAGGATCAGGGTGATGATGAGCATCACCCTGAGGGTGTACGGACTGGAAGCGGCGTTGTAGATGGTCAGGCTCCAGTCAGGGTTCAGGCTGGAGACGATGAGGCGCGGATAGAGGGCCACGAAGAGGGTGGCGGTGATGAAGACCACGCTCAGGGCCACCAGGACGAAGCCCTTGCCGTGGTCGCGCCGGCGGATGAAGTAGCCGCTGCTCAGCAGGCTCAGGACGCCGAGCACCGGGATGACGCCGGGATTGACGCCCACGTGCTGGACGAAGTCGGTTTCAAAGTAGCCGTAAACGATGAAGAGGAAGAAGAGGCCGGTGGTCCAGGGCCAGAGGCGTTCGGCGAAACGGCAGGCCCGTTCTTGCAGGCTTCCTTCCAGCTTCATGCCCAGGAAGAGGGCCCCGTGGAGCAGGAACGCCACGACCATATTGATGCCACCCAGCAAGGCATAGGGATTGAGCAGGTCGAAGAGGGTGCCCACGTAGTGCATATCCCGATCAACAGGCACCCCTCGGATGAGGTTGCTGAGGGCGACGCCCCACAGGAGGGCAGGCACCAGGCTGCCGACGAAGATGGCCCAGTCCCAGGCATTGCGCCAGCGGGGGTTCTCCTCCTTGCTGCGAAACTCGAAGCCCAGGCCGCGCACGATGAGGGCACCCAGCAGGAGCACCAGCGCCAGGTAGAAGCCGCTGAACAGGGTGGCGTAGACGTGGGGAAAGGCGGCGAACATCGCCCCGCCGGCGGTGATCATCCAGACCTCGTTGGCATCCCACACAGGACCGATGGTGTTGATGATGGCACGACGCTCGTGGTCCTCTCGGGTCAGGATGCGCAGCAGCATCCCGACGCCGTAGTCGAAGCCCTCCAAGAACAGAAAGCCGATGAACAACACGGCGATCAAGATGAACCACAGGGTGTTCAACATCACGCCCTCCTCGGATGAGTCCGCTAGCTCGCCCCAACGGATTGCGGCGAGGCGACGGCCGACCGCAGGTGCTTGCCGATCAGGTAGACGCCGGCGTACATCCCGAGGATGTACAACACCAGGAGGAAGATCAGGGAAAAGGCGATCTCGCCGGCCGAGACGGTGGGGGAGACCGCATCTTCCACCCGCTGCAGGCCGAAGACGATCCACGGCTGCCGCCCCACCTCGGTCAGGATCCAGCCTGTGGTGGAAGCCAGGTAAGGCAGGGCGGTGGCCCACACCAGCCCCTTGAGAAAGCGCGGGCTGTCGGCGAAGCGCTCCCGGGCGACCAGATAGACCGCCCAGGCGGCCAGTGCCAGCATCAGGAAACCGGCCCCCACCATAAGGCGGAAGCTCCAATAGGTGACGTTGATGGGCGGGACGTAGTTGCCAGGGCCATACCGGGCTTCGTAGGCGGCCTGCAGCTCCTGGATCCCTTTCACCTCACCGGAAGGGCGGTTGTAGGCCAGGATGCTCAACAGGTAGGGAATGCGCAACGAGATCAGCTCTCGCCCGGTGGCCTCGTCGGTGATGGTGAGGATGGAGAAGGAGGCGGGGTTTTCGGAACGCTGCAAAGCCTCGGCCGCAGCCATCTTCATCGGCTGGACGGCGACGATGTGCTGGGCCTGAGTGTGGCCGACCAGCACGACCAGGAGGGTTCCCAGAAGGGCGTACACGGCTGCGACGCGGAAGGAGCGCATCACCATCGCATCCCGGCGACCGCGCAACAGGAGATAGGCGCTCAGGCCCAGGATCACGAAACCCGCCGTGGCGATGCCGGCGGCGAGCACATGGGGGAATTGCACCCACACGTTGGGATTGGTGATGAGGGCGAAGAAGTCCACCATCTCGGCGCGACCGTTGCGGATGACGTACCCCACCGGCTCCTGCATAAAGGAATTGGCGATGAGGATCCACAGGGCCGAGATGTTGGACCCCAGGGCGATGAGCCACATCGTAGCGGCGTGCAGCTTGGGGGAGAGCTTCTCCCAGCCGAAGACCCACACACCGATGAAGGTGGACTCCAGGTAGAAGGCCAGCAGGGCCTCAATGGCCAGGGGCGCGCCAAAGATGTCGCCCATAAAGCGGGAGTATTCCGACCAGTTCATGCCGAACTGGAACTCCTGGACAATGCCGGAGACCACGCCCAGGGCAAAGTTGACCAGAAAAACCTTGCCCCAAAACTTCACCATATCCTTGTACACCTCGTCCTGGGTGCGGACGTAGAGGGTCTCCAGGATTGCCAGCAGGATGGTGATCCCCAACGTCAGGGGGACGAAGAAGAAGTGGATGATGGTGAGGACGGCAAACTGCCAACGGGCTAAGGCCAGGGCCAACGTGTCCATTGGGACACCTCCTCTGCTTGAAAAGCGAACAGCCGGAGAGGGGGGTAAGATGGCTTCAGGTGGATGGCAAGTGTAACCAATGGGACCCTGGCGGCAAGTGTTAAGCATCACCTTTTCCCCCTGACAGATGTCACCCCTTCTCCAGTTAGGCACTGCCAGTGGGCTTGGGAAAAGCCTTGTCAGGAGCGAGGAGCGTGGAACCGGCCATCCGCCGCAGTCCATTTCCCCCTTGCGATCCGGGAGGCTTCGCAGGTGGTCCCCGGAGGGCGGGCCTTGACGCTCTTCGGTTCCTCGCTTATAATGGGCGCGTCATAGCTGCTCTCTCAGGCGGGTCCGCAAGACGATGAAACTCCACCTGATCCGTCCCAACGCCTACCACCTCCGGGGCGGCTCCAACGCCGGCCTCCTCGTCCACGGCAAAGAGGCCCTGGTGATTGACGCCGGCCTGGATGACGATGCAGGCCGGCGCATCCTCCGCTTGGCGGAGGGGCTGGGGGTCTCGATCACAGCCATCCTCATCACCCACGCCCACGCCGACCACTTCGGCGGCGGGGCCTTCCTGCGCCGGCGAACCGGCGCGCCCGTCTACGCACCGGCGGTGGAGGCCGGCATCGTTGCCCATCCGCTGCTGGAGCCCCTCTTCCTCTTCGGCGGGGCGATGCCCATCGCCGAACTGCGGGGGCGGTTCACCCTGGCCCGACGCGCCTGCCCGGTGGATCACCCACTGGAGCCCGGCACCCTCTCCATCGGCCCGTTCACCGTCGAGGTCGTCCCCCTGCCCGGCCACGCTCCAAATCAGGTCGGCATCGCCTGGGAAGATGTCCTCTTCTGCGCCGACGCCTTCTTCCCCACCGAAGTGCTGCAGAAGCATCCCATCCCCTTCTGCGCCGACGTGGGACCGGCACTGGAAACGCTCGCCCGCCTGCCCGCGATGCCCTATGCTTTCTTCGCCCCCGGCCACGGCGATGTCCTGACCCCGGAGACCCTGCCCGCCGTCATCGAGGCCAACCGGCAACGGCTCCAGGCCATCCTCCGGGTCGTTCAGGAGACCTTGGACGAACCCCGGGAGACGGCGGTCCTGCTGAAGGCGGTGGCCGACCACCTGGGAGCCGAGCACCGCGCCCCCTGGCAGCATTACCTGGCCCAGACCACCGTTTTGGCGGCTCTGGCCTACCTACGGGAGCAGGGCTTGGTGGACGTGGAGATGCGGGAGAACCGGCTGCTGTGGACTCGGAAACCCGAGCCTTTCGAGAACCGATAACCCCTGGACAGCAGGTAACCGGTGATCACCCATATCTTTGGAGATAGGGAGACTGGCCGTCCACGAATGGGGCACGAATACACGAATTAAGGACCGCCTCATTCGTGCATTGGTGAGAAATTCGTGGACGGCCTGCTACGGACCACTCTCTCGCTCACTTGTGGGTAATCATCGCAGCAGGTAAGCCTTGACTTTCTCAGGTGTTAGCGTTATACTCTTTAGCGTCCCCAACGATCTTCTGATCTTTTGCCCGAACGTCCCAGGCCTGCCGCAAACCGATTCTGTGACCGAATGAATGAAAGGAGGTGGTGCGCTCCGGAGAGGTTCTGCCTGGTTCGTCAGAGCGCCAACGGACCATATCGGGCGGAAGGGCTGGGTTTCCAAGCCTGACCGCAATCCCGGCAGCCTCTATCCGGGACCAACGATGAACGGTTCCCTTCCCCTCTAAGTCCTGCTCATAGAGTTCCGAAGGAGGAGAAAAGATGAAAGCCATATCCAAACTCTACGCGCTGACCGCCCTGATCCTGGTGCTCAGCGTCGTGCTGACAGCCTGCGGTGGTGGGGCGACCCCCACGAAAGCCCCTCAACCGACCAAGCCGCCGGCGGAGAAACCCACCAAAGCGCCGACCGAAGCACCAATGGAGAAGCCGACGGAGGCGCCGGCGAAGAGGGAGATCGGCAAGATCACCGTTGGTACCAACGCCGAGTACCCACCCTTCGAGTTCGTGGATGAGAGCGGCAACATCGTCGGCTTCGATATTGACCTGATGAAGGCCATTGCCGAGGCGGCGGGCTTCGAGGTCGAGTTCGTCAACACCCGCTGGGACGGCATCTTCGTCGCTCTGGCCTCCGGCGAATTCGACGCGGTCATCTCGGCGGCGACCATCACCGAGGAGCGCAAGCAGACCGTTGACTTCTCCGATCCCTACTTCAACGCCGGTCAGATCATCGCGGTCCGCGCCGACAACACCGACATCAAGGGACCGGAGGACCTGGACGGCAAGGTGGTCGGTGTGCAGCAGGGCACCACGGGCGACATCTGGGTCACCGAGAACACCAAGGCCGAGGTCAAGCGCTACGACGAGATCACCCTCGCCTTCCAGGCCCTGGCCAACGGCGATGTGGACGCCGTGGTCAACGACGCGCCCACCTCTGCCGACATCATCAAGGCCAACCCGGAGATGAACCTGAAGCTCGTGGGCGAGCCCTTCACCGAGGAACTCTACGGCATCGCCGTGCGCAAGGACTTCCCCGAGCTGCTGGAGGCCATCAACAAGGGGTTGGCCGAGGTGAAGGCCAGCGGCAAGTACGACGAGATCTACAACAAGTGGTTCGGCCTGCCGGAGGTGGAGGAGAAGCCGGCCGAGGCGATGGCCGAGACCATCATCATCGGCACCACCGACAAGGTGACCGACCTTGACCCGGCCAACTCCTACGACTTCCACACCTGGGAGATCCATCACAACACGATGGACACCCTGCTCCACTACATCCCCGGCACCACCGACCTGGAGCCCGGCCTGGCCAAGGACTTCCCCGAGGTGAGCGACGACGGGCTGGAGTACACCTTCCGTCTCAAAGAAGGGCTCAAGTTCCCCGATGGCACCCCCTTCAACGCCGAAGCGGTGAAGTGGTCCATTGATCGGGTGATGGCCCTGGGCGGCGATCCCAACTGGCTGGTGACCAGCTTCGTGGAC
>WFUY01000492.1 GCA_015484715.1 Thermoflexales bacterium
CCCCCGGTACTCGTAGGTGGCGCGGTCGCCGAAGACCAGGCGCATCGGCTCGATCACCGTCCCGCCACCCAGCCGGGGGGCGGTCTGGCCGGCCACCAGCAGCCCCTTGTCCAGGTTGTGGTGCAGGATGCGACCAAAAGTGTCCAGGTAGGCACGGGAGAGTTCGACGCTGACCGCTTCCATAATGGCGTCGCAGATGGAGTCGGGGTGGCCGACCCCTTTGCGCTCGACCAGTTCGACCGGCTGCTCTTCCACCGGCAGGTTGGGAACCTCTTCAACGAAGATGTTCCGGGATGGGGCCATCGCACACCTCCTGCTTGTTCGCAGCTTCCCGACGAATCCACCCGATTGTATCACAGTCCAGAGGAAAAATCCAGACGGTTGCTTTCCGAAGCACATTCAGGTATAATGGGAAAGAAGGACAATCTGAGCAATTTGTACAAAATCTACTCTTAAGAAGCCACCTGGGGAGGAAGCGATGCTGAAAACCATCTCCTCGTCTGAACTTCGGGCTCAGATCAAACGGGTACTCAATGAGGTAGGGTATGGCCAGGTACAATACATTGTGGAGAGATTCGGCGAGCCCACTGCCGCCATTATTGGGATGGAGGACTTTCGCCTCCTTCAGGAGCTACGCCAGCAGCAGGCAACAGCTTCGTTCAAGGAAGTCATCGCCGACATCCGGGCTCGGGGTCGTGGGCTGGACCCCGATGATCTCGACGCCCTGATCGAGGAAGCACGGGCCGAGTTTTACCGCTTACAGAGCCGTCAGGCCAATGTCCGTTAGAGCTGTTCTGGACACCAACGTTTTGATCAGCGGCCTGATCGCTGTAAAGGGGATCCCGCGTCGAATCCTGGACGCCTGGCTGGAAGGCCGCTACACTTTGGTGATTTCCCTCTACCTGATTGAGGAACTGACTTTTGTGCTCTCCTATCCTCGTATTGCCCAGCGTCTCTCCTTGAGCGATGAGGAGTTGGCGGTGATCCTAGCCGCTCTACTGACGAAAGCAGAAGTGACCCCTGGGAAGCTCCGCTTGCCAGGGGTCACCCGCGATCCAAAGGATGATGCTGTTGTGGCCTGCGCCAAGGAGGGAAGAGCCGATTACATCGTCAGTGGCGACCAGGACTTGCTGGTGTTAGGTGAATACGAAGGGATCCAAATCGTCACCCCACGTCAGTTTTGGGAAGTCCTTATGCGCCGCCCCTGAGTCGGCCTCCCTCACGCGCCGAAGAACTCCCGGATCACCTGGACGGCCATCCGGTTCTCCTCCTCGGTCCCAATGGTGACGCGGAAGAAGCCGTCGCTGCCGTACATCTCCGGCTGAGGCCGGAAGATCAGCCCCCGCTCCTGGGCGAAGGCCACCATATCCTTCCCCTTCTTCCCGGCCCCACCCCCGTCGAAGAGAATGTAGTTGCCGTAAGAGTGGAAGACGGTCAGCCCCGGCACATCCTTCAGCGATTCCTCAATGTAGCGGACCTGCTGGTTGTTGAACTCGACCCGCTTCCGCAACGCCTCGGTGTCCTCCAGGGCCGCCAGGGCCGCCCAGAGGGAGATCGTCCCCACGTTCCAAGGCAGCAGGGTGGCGGCGATCTGGCCCACCACCTCCTTGTCCCCCAGCAGGTAGCCGAAGCGGAGGCCGGCCAGCCCGTAGGCCTTGGAGAGGGTGCGGGTGATGATGACGTTGGGGTACTGCTTCGTCAGCTTCACCTGGGACCGCTCCAGGCCGGCGAACTCCACGTAGGCCTCGTCCACGACGAAGGGGATCCCCGTCTCGGCAATGCGGACGAAGTCGGCGCTGTCCATAAAGTTGCCGGTGGGGTTGTTGGGGTTGGCGATGACGATGATCTTCGTGCGAGGGGTGATGGCATCGAGGATGGCGTCGGGGTCGAAGCGGAACTCCCCCCCCTCACGGTCGTAGATCATCGGCACGGAGACGAGCTTGCCGCCCAGGACGGCGCACCGCAGCTTGTAGATGCCGAAACAGGGGGTGTGCTGGATCACCTCATCGCCCGGCTGCAGGAAGCTGCGGAAGATGAGGTCGAAGATCTCGCTCGACCCGTTGCCGATGACCACGTTCTCGGGGCCGTCCAGCCCGTTGATCTCGGCGATCTTGGCGCGGACGATGCCCCCCCGGTCGGGATAGCGGTTGGCCATCTTCGCGTACTTGTAGATGGCCTCCAGGACCTTGGGGGAGGGCTCGAAGGGGTTCTCGTTGGACATCATCCGGTGGAGGTCCGGATTCTGCCAGGCCAACTCGATGTGGGGCGAGATGTACATTTTCTGCCCCCGGAGCCAAGGCACGAAGTAGTCCTCGATTCGCTTTTTCATCGCTGTGTCTCCTGCGTGATGCTGGCGCGCCGCCTAGCTGGCGGGGACGGCCTCCCGCACCAGGGCGATGCGCTCGGCGACGAAGGCTTCCAGGCCGTTGGCCGCCTTAGAGAACTGCTCGATGGTGTAGAGGGTCGCCGGATGCGTGTTGAACTGCTCCAGGGCCATCCCGTTGGGATCGTAGGCCTGGATGGCGTAGGGGATGCGCATCAGCTTGTCCATCACCTCCTCGGGCACATCCTCCTCGATCTGGGGCCGGAAGTGGAGGCCGTCGCCGATGGCGAAGAGGGGCTCCAGGACGTAGGGTGGGAAGGTGAAGACGATCTCCCCGCCGGCCAGCTTCTCGATGTCCCAGAAGCGAGGCTTCCCCGCCACCACCGGGCCGTGGCGCAGCGAGCAGGCCAGCAGCTTGCTGACCGCGCCCCGGTCCTGGAGGATGCGGTAGGCCCGCCGGAAGACGGCGATGCCGAACCAGTGCTTGTCCTGCCAGGTGAGCTCGATCCCCCGCCGTCGGGCCTGCTCCACCAGCGCCTTGCGCTCGGTCAGCCGACCGATCATCATCGTGATGACGGAGCGCCAGCGGGTGAGGTCCACGCCCTTCTCCTGGGCCTGGGCCACCCCCCGCTCGACCGCCTGGGAGGCGGCCAGGATCTGGGGCAGGGTGAAGCAGGTGGTCACGTTGGTGGAGATGCCCCGCGAGGTCAGGACCTCCAGCACTTCGATGCCCTCCTGGCTGGCCGGCACTTTGATCATCACGTTGGGCTGCAAGGCGGACAGCTCCTCGGCCTGCTGGATCATAATCTCCTTCTCGGTGAAGAGCCGGGGGTCGAGCTGGCCGGAGATCCAGCCGTACCGACCGTTGGAGGCCTCGAACATAGGCAGGAACATCTCCGCCCCCCGCTTCACCACCTCCTTGTAGGTGGCCCAGAAGACCGCCTTCTGGTCCAGGTCGGGATGGGCGCGGATGAAGTCGTCCACCCACCGGCTCCAGAACTCGGGGTCGGCCTGCACCGCCTTCAGGGAGAGGGGCGGGTTGGTCGTGCAGCCTCGGAAGACGCTCCGGGCCGGGTCCTCGACGACGAAGAGCCGGCGGAGCTGCTCCTCCAGCACCGGTCGCCGCTCTGGGGAAGCCGCATCCAACATCTTCTGGGTCCACTGCTCATAGACCAGCGGCGACGAGTCCCACCAGACTTCCATATCGGGGTTTGTCTTCAGCAGCCGTTCGACGGGGCTCTCGATCATTGGGGTCCTCCTGTGGTTGCGTAGTGCGTGTAACGTATAACGTGATGCGTGTAGCGTGTAACGGGGCATGTGTAACGTGTTCTGCGTCTCAAGCGCGGATGCGCTCGCCTTGGGGGTCCCAGAGGGGCTCGCGCACCACGACGGCGTCAATCCGCTCGCCCAAAATTTCCACGTCCAGCCGGGTTCCCACGGCGGCGTGCTCGACGGGCAGGTAGCCGTAGGCGATGCTCTTGCCCACCGTGTAGCCGTAGCCACCGGAGGTCACCCAGCCGATGACCTGGTCGCTGCCCCGAAGGCGGATGGGCTCCTTGCCGATCACCACCGCCGTGGGGTCGGCCAGGGTCAGGCAACACAGCTTTCGGCGTATCCCCTCGGCCTTCTGCCGCACCAGCGCCTCCCGACCGATGAACTCCCCCTTGTCCAGCCGGACGGCGAAGCCCAGGCCCGCCTCGAAGGGGGTATCGTCGGGGGTGACGTCGGCGCTCCAGTAGCGGTAGCCCTTCTCCAGCCGGAGGGAGTCGAGGGCCCGATAGCCGGCCGGCACCATCCCCTCCGGCTCCCCCGCCTCCCACAGCGTGTCCCACAACCCTTGGCCATACTCCATCGGGCAGTAGAGCTCCCAGCCCAACTCCCCCACGTAAGTGACCCGCAGGGCCAGGACCGGCACGTAGCCGACGGTGATCCACCGGGCCGTCATGTAAGGGAAGCCCTCGTTGGAGAGGTCGTCCCGGCTGACCCGCTGCAGGATCACCCGAGCCCGAGGCCCCCAGAGCCCCAAGCAGGCATAGACGGAGGTAACGTCCTCGACCAGGACCGAGCCATCCTCGGGCATGTGCAGCCGCAGCCAGGAGAGGTCGTGCTGACCGAAGGCGGTGCCGGTGATGAGCAGGAAGCGGTCGTCCGCCAGCCGCGTCACCGTGAGGTCGCACTCAATGCCGCCCCGGCGGTTGAGCATCTGGGTGTAGACGACGCTGCCGATGGGCCGGTCCACGTTGTTGGCACACAGCCGTTGCAGGAAGGCGAGGGCACCGGGGCCCCGCACCTCGATCTTGCTGAAGGAGGTCTCGTCGAAGAGGCCGGCCCGCTGGCGAGTGGCTTGGTGCTCCACGCCGATGGCCGGTGACCAGTGGCGGCGGACCCAGCCCCGGG
>WFUY01000493.1 GCA_015484715.1 Thermoflexales bacterium
ATCTCCCACCAGCCGACGCACCTGATAGGCGAACCGATCCGGATCGCCGCTGGTGTAGAAGCGGTGGAGGCCAGACCGATGGCCATTGTTCAGCCAGCCCCGGGCGGCCAGAACCCGGCCTGTCTGGCGGGCCACGGCAGGCGCGGGATCAATCACCTGGACAGCAGGGCCAACGATGCGCTCAATGGTGGAGCGCAGGAAGGGGTAGTGGGTGCAGCCCAGCACGAGTTGGTCGGCGCCGGCCGCCACCAAGGGTTCCAGGTAGCGCCGCAGCAACCCCTCCGTCTCCGCGCTGTCGAACAGGCCGGCTTCCACCTGCTCGACCAGGCCGGGGCAGACCTGGGGCAGCACAGTGACGTGGCGGGCGAAGCGATCCAGCAAGGAGGCGAAGAGCGTCCCCTGGAAGGTGGCAGGGGTGGCGATGACCGCCACCTTGCCGCTGCGGGTCTGCTGAGCGGCCGGCTTGATGGCCGGCTCCATCCCGACGAAGGGGACCTGGGGGAAGGTGGCCCGCAAGTGGTGAAGGGCCGCCGCCGAAGCCGTATTACAGGCCACCACAATTACCTTGACGCCCTGGTGCAGCATGAAGCGGGTGATGGCCGTGGCAAACTCCCGAACCTGGCTTAGAGGACGAGGACCGTAAGGGACGTGGGCCTGATCGGCGAAGTAGAGGACATCTTCGTGGGGAAGCTGGCGGACGATCTCCCTCCAGACGGAGAGCCCCCCCACCCCGGAGTCGAAGATACCGATGGGGCGGTTGGAGAGTCGCTTGGTCACGTGGTTGCTTGGTCCTTAGCCCTCAGTCCTCGGTCCCTGATCCTTGGTCCTCAGTCCACCGCCAACCGCTAGGCTGCTAGGGCGGCAGGCGGCGATAAAGGCGCGGAAGAGCGCCCGCATCAGCGGGTGGTCCTGCACCATCTCCTCCGGGTGCCATTGAACACCCAGGCAGAAGGGGTGGTCAGGCATCTCGACGGCTTCGACGAGGCCATCAGGAGCCCAGGCCGTCGCCACCAGGCCCGGAGCCAACGCTTTGATGGCTTGGTGGTGAAAGCTGTTGACCACCATCGGGCCTGGGCCGATGATCTGAGCCAGCCGAGAGCCGGCATCCACCGTGATCAGGTGGCTCGCCCCCAGCCTCTGGTGGTTTGGAGCCTGATGGACGATGGCCTCCGGACACTGAGAGGGGATGTCCTGATAGAGGGACCCTCCCAGCGCCACATTGAGCACCTGGTGCCCCCGGCAGAGGGCCAGGATGGGGATCTGGGCATCGAGGGCCAACCGGGTTACGGCGATCTCCAGCCGATCCCGCTCCGGGTCCACCTTGCCCAGGCGGGGGTGCGGAGGCTCGCCATAAAGCCCCGGCTCCACGTCCTCACCCCCGGGGAGGAGCAGTCCATCCAGCCGGCTTATCAGCACTGCCAACGCATCCTCCCCGACGCCCAAAGGGATGAGGATGGGCACGCCGCCGGCCTGGACCACCGCCTGCACATAGGTAGCCGGAATAGCTGCCAGCGTCACCGGAGGGGGGTGGCGACGCTGGCGGTGCGCGGTCGTGATTCCAATAAGGGGCGCAGTCATTCCCGGTTCAGGCTAGAAGCGCTTCTCCCGCAGGCGGGCAGCCTTACCCCGTCGCTCCCGCAGGTAGTAGAGCTTGGCCCGGCGCACGTGGCTGCGGCGGAGCAGTTCGACCTTCTCTAGGCGGGGAGAGTGGAAGGGGAAAGTGCGCTCTACCCCGACGCCGTGGGAGGCGATGCGCCGCACGGTGAAGCTGGCACCGGCCCCGCCTTTGCGCACCCGTATGACGGTCCCCTGGAAGACCTGGACGCGCTCCCGGTTCCCTTCCACGATGCGGGCGTGAACGCGCACGACGTCGCCAGGGCGGATCTCCGGAATGTTGGGGTTGGGTTTCAGTTGCCGATTCAGGGTTTCGATCAGGTCCATCGTCTCTGTCCGTAGAGGTGTGGGATTTCGCAGCATTGCGAGTCCGCTGCCTGCTCCTCCGCTAGGGAGGAATTCTCCCCCCGGGGAGCGCCTCAGCAGCGGAGGGCGATTATACCACGGATTGGCTGGTCCGACAAGGGAGGCAATTTCGGCTACCTGTATGTCCCCAATTTGATACGCTCGCAGCAGGTCTGGTGATTACCCATATCCTGGGGATAGGGAGATCAGCCGCCCGCGAATGGGGCACGAATACAAGAACGAGGAACCGCTCCATCGTGCATTCGTGAGAAATTCGCGGACGGCCTACCGCAGCCCATCTCCTCGCTCACTTATGGGCAATCACCAAAGCAAGCGCCGGTTTGACGCTCCCCTGGGCGTGTAGTATACTCTGTTGAAGAAACTTTCGTATCTATTCAGCCTACCCTCCCACAGGTCACCGGTCGAGGGCGCTTTCAGCCCCGATGGGCTATTGGAAGCACGGTTTCGCGTCGGAAACGCGCCTAACCTGTGGGAGGGTGAACAGGTACCAACTTTCAGCCCTTTGAGCATCGCGGGAGGCCTCCGCTATGAGCGCGAATCCTCAGAAGACAGCAACGCGAACCTCTTACGAACGCTTGCTTTCCCTGCTTGACGAGCTGCCGCCGGCGAGCGTGGTCGTCGTGGAGCGGTTCGTCGAGTTCCTGCACGAGCAGGCCCGGCGGGGCCAGCCGGTCGTGACTGCTCCTGAACAAGAACAACAAGAGGAGAAGCCGCCTTATCTTTATCCAACCGTGCCGGTGCCGGCTTCCTCGCTAGACGGTCTGGTCGGCATCATGCCCCCTGTGGGAGGGGATGCTCTGGCCGATACCGAAGCTCTCTACGACGAGGTGTGATCTTGGACGTAGTCATTGACTCATCGGTGCTGGTTGGCCTGCTTGTCCCCAACGATCTGTGGCATGAACAGGCCGTGGCTTTGTGGGGGGCTATCAAAGCCGCCGGGCATACGGGCCTCTACCTCGACTGCGTGGTTGCCGAGTCCACCAGCGTCGCTGTCCGTCGTCTGCGCGAAAAGGGCCGTCTGGCCGATGTGGCCCCCCTGCTTGACCGACTGAACGTCCATGTACCTGCCGAGGCCATCACCTGGATCCTGCCCGACGTGCCCCGTCTGTACCCGGCGGTGCTCGACCTCGTCCGCTCCTCCTCAGGTGCCCTGAACTTCCACGACGCCCTCATCGCCCTGGCCTGCCGCGAGCGGGGCATCCTCGCCATCGCCAGTTTTGACGCCGATTTCGATCAGGTGCCCTGGCTGCGCCGACTGTCCCACCCGGAAGACGTGCCGTGAGGCCACCTCTCCGATGACCGGGAGGGGGCGGACGCACTACAGCGGACGCTCAGCCCTCACGATCCAGGCCGGCGATCCAGGCCGCCAAGGCCGACCATCCCAGCCGCCGAAGAGGCCGATGGCGGTGAAGCCGACGATGCGCAGCAGCCGGAAGATAGCGTCGGGGGTGAAGAGCTGCACCTCGTAGCGCCACTGGAC
>WFUY01000494.1 GCA_015484715.1 Thermoflexales bacterium
GTCATACTGGCCGTCGGGCGTCGTCGTCGTGCTCCACCAGGAGCGTCCGTTGCGGGCCCAGGCGTGGACGGGGATGCCGCCGATCCCTTCTCCCGTGTTGAGGCGGGTCACCCGCCCCCGGATGTGCACGGTTCGCCGGATGAGGGTGAGGGTGCCCAGGTTGCGGACCTTGCCGGTCTTGAGGGTGATGTGCGGGAGAGGCGGGCTGCCCCACTCCGGGTCGCTGCTGTAGAGGTGGACCTGGTAGGTGCCGGCGACGAGGGGGACGTCGAAACTGCCGTCTCCGTTGACGACGACGCCGTTGCCGAAACCGGCGCTGTTCCGTACCTCCACGTAGAGGCTCCCCGGCGTCGGCAAGCGGCCATCGGCCCGGCGCACCTGACCGACAACGTGGGCGGTCGCCGTCGTCACCGTGAAGGGCAGCGTGACGGTGACCTCCGTGGTATCGGTGAGGGGGGTGAAGTCCAGCAGGTGGGGAGGATAGCCGTAGAGCCAATCGGCCACCGTCCCTTCCGGCGCGGCGAGGCTCACCTCCCAGCGGCCCGGTCGCAGGTCCAGGCGGTAGGTCCCGTCGCCGGCCGTCGTCGTCGCCACCCAGGCCGTCTCCCCTTGAGCCACGGCGTTGACCCGAACGTTGGGTAGAGGGGAACCATCCTCCCGGCGCACGGTGCCCACGACGTGCTTGGGCGCGGCCAGGAACTGGACGTCCACCGTGATGGGGCTGCTGCCCGTGAGGGTGACCGGCACCGGCCCGGGCGCGACCATCCCACCGCTCCCCCAAGGGGCGAAGACCTCCAGTTGGTAACTGCCGTCGGGGATGCCACCGCCCAGCCGATAGAGACCGTTCTGATCGGTGCCCCCGCTCCAGCGGGTTGAGCCATCGGTCGTGCGCAGCTCCACGCCCGCCCCCCTCACCGGCTGCCCCTGGGGATCGGTCACCGTCCCCTGTACCCGCACCCGGGTGAGCTGGAAGTGACGGACCAGGGGGATCCCGTCGTTCACGGTGACCGTCTGGGGGACCGAAGTCGCCCAGCCGGAGCCGGTGGGCGGGTAGGCGGTGAGGGTGTAGGTGCCGTCCGGCAGCCCCCCGACGCGGTATTGACCGGAAGCGTCGGTCACCCCTCCCCGCCGAAAGGTGCCATCGCTGCGGACCGCCTCAACGAAGGCCCCCGCCACCATTTGGCCCTCGGGGTCCATCACCGTCCCCTGAATCTGCGGGAAGGTCAGGCGGACGACGCCGATGTCGTTGGTCGAGCCGTCGGCATAGACTTCTACCGTCCGGCGGAGGGAGGGGGTGTCGGTGGAGCCGGCCGGAGGGAAGGCTTCCAGCGTGTAGAGGCCGGCCGGGAGCCCGCCGATGTAGAAGGACCCGTCGGCGTTGGTCGTCACCCCCTGGGAGAGGTTGCTGCCCTGCTGGAAGACCATCACATATCCGCCCCGGACGGGGCTGCCACCGCTGTCCTGCAACTGGCCCTGGACCTGGGCATAGCGAAGGGTCAGGTCGCCCGCGTTCAACGTCGTCCCCGGCGTCAGCAGGACGGTCTGGGGCTCGGAGCCGGCGTAGGGGGCCCCGGTCGGGGGGAAGGCTTCCAGGATGTAGGCCCCGGCGGGGAGCCGATCTATGCGGAAGACGCCCTCGTCGTTGGCCAGGGCCACCTCGCTCACCGTCCAGTCGGCGTTGTGGACCCAGACGGCGGCCCCGGGGGCCAGGCCGTTGGTCGTCGGGTAGCGAACGGTTCCCGTGACCTCCGGGATGGTCAGCGAGAGGGTGCCCACGTCCACCGGCACCGTCACGTCGGTGATGGTGAAGGTCTGGGTGTAGGAGCGGGCGTAGGGGGCATCGCCGGGCAGGGCTTCGATGGTGTAGGTCCCCGTCACCAGCCCCCCGACGCGGAAGGAGGCATCGCCCTTGTCCACGCCGGCCGTGCGCAGGACGCTCTGGTCGGCGTTGTAGATGAGCACGCCGGTGGTGGTGATCACCTCACCGGCAGGCCCCCGCACCAGCCCCTGCACGTTGATGGTCGTGACGGTCAGGTCCCGGGTCACCGGGTTGGTGCCGTCCACGGTGACGCTGAGGGGGACGGAGGCGGCCAGGGTGGTGGTCGGTGGGTAGGCGATGAGGGTGTAGGTGCCGGCCGCCACGTTGGGGATCTGGTACGCACCCCCCCCGCCGGCTGTATCGCTGGCCACCGGGTCGTTCTGGTCGTCGTAGAGTTCGACGAAGGCCCCGTCCAACGGTGTCGTCCCGTCGGGCTCGTAGACGGTGCCCTGGATGGTGCTGCCGCCGTTCATCGCCGTCAGGTTGCTCGGGAGCGGGACCGCCTGGTAGAGGGGAACCTCCCTCCAGCCAGGGGGCGGGGAGAGGTCCCGATACCAGGCCCCGGGGCCGGACCGAGGCGTCGTCTTCAGCGCCACGTGAGGTGTCCTAGGCCCTTCCCCCGCCGACCCGGAGAGGAAGAGGGCCGATGCGAAGGGGAAGGCCTGTCCTGCCGGTACCCCGATGAGCGAACCCAACAGCAGTGCAGTCAACACCCCCCACCATAGCCTTCTCATCCCACCTTCTCCTCGTCTATGTCACGCACCATCCTGCCTTCTCCCTCTCCGTCTTGGCTGCGGTTCCCCATCCTACCTTGTCCCTCTCGCCCGTGTCATCGCCAAGGTAGCGTCAATCAGTTCGTAGAGGCTTTCGGCGTACTCGATGTGCTTCAGCACTTCGGCGAAGCGCAGGTGGTCTGGATCGTTGATCCCCAGCGTCTCCTCCAGCGTCTCCGCGACCACCGTTTCCACCCGTCCGCCGTTCTGCACGATCTCCTCGATCACGTCGGTCAGGTAATACTCTCCCTGGGCGTTGTCGTTGCGCAGGCGCTCCAAGGCCCCCAGCAACGCTTGATTGTCGAAACAGTACATCCCCACGTTGACCTCACGGATCGCCCGCTCCTCAGGCGTGGCATCCTGAACCTCGACGACGCGGAGGACCCGCCCCGATTCATCGCGGACGATGCGCCCGAAGTCGGGAGGGTTGTCCAGGACGATGGTCAGCAGGACCGCCTTGACCTCGCCCTGGCAGGTCTCGATCAGCCGTCGGATGGTACGAGGGTTGATGAGGGGCATATCTCCGTAGAGGACGAGCACCCGGCCCTGAAAGCCCTGGAGGTAGGGACGGGCCATCATCACGGCGTGGCCGGTGCCCAACTGCTTCTCTTGGATGGTGTAGCGAAGGCGCAGCTCCGGCACCACCTGCCGGAGATGGTCTATCACCATCTCCCGCTTGTAACCCACGACGACGATGATCTCTCCGATGCCCAAGGCGTGGACCCGCTCGACCACGTGTTGGATCATCGTCTTGCCGTCCACCGTGTGGAGCACCTTGGGCAGTTCTGACCGCATCCGGGTGCCTTTGCCCGCTGCCAGGATAACGGCCTTGACATTCTTCATCGTGCTTCTCCCAACATCGCCAGGGCAAAGGGTTGTCTGCCGTTGGACGACATTGTCCTTGAGCTCTCCGCCCTAGGTGGGGCGTCCCCCATCAAGGCCACAGGGCTCCCCCGCTCCTCCACGACCCCCTGGTAGAGCCGCTCGATCCGCCCGATCACCCGCTGCCAGTCGTACCGCTCGGCGATACGCCGGCAGCGGTCGGAGAGCCAGACCCGCTGAGACGGATCGGTAACATAGTCCAGCAGGAAGACGATCCGCTCCACCATCTCCAGGCCCATCCGCTCCGGCGAGGGGTCCAGGCGGGCCAGCATGCCGATGGGGCCTAACTCGAGGGCGATCCGGTCCAAGATGGGACGCAGGCCGCCGGCGTAGGGGGCAACGGGGAGCAGGCCGCTGGCCAGGGCTTCGACGCTCACCAGGGGGAAGGCTTCCTTGACCAAGGAGGGGACAACGTTCAGGTCGGCCAGCCGGAGCAGTTGGGCCACATCCTGGGGGGCCTGACCGCCGAGGAAGAGAACACGCCGGGTCAGACCCACCTGCCGGGCCCGCTGCCGGTAGAGGTCTAGGTTCAGGCTGGCCCAGAACTCGGACAGGTAGCGGATGTAGCGATTCGGGTAGGGCACCCCTCCACTGATGGCGATGGCCCTCGCCGCACCATCCAGGTCGCCTTGATCGAGGGCAGCGACCATCCGTTCCATATGGGGTCGGACCACACCGTCCCCGATGAGCAACAGATGCGCGGATGGCATCTGTGCGGCAATCTCAGGCATTGCCGCGATCAGCAGGTGAACACCTTTGTCCAGCGAGATTTTACCCACGTACGCAATCCAGTGCGCTCTCACCATCACACCTCCTCACGATCTACTGCGCACACGCAACCCACAACAGAGAACACAAGACACGCTTTACGCCGGCCTGAAGAGCCGGGTATCCACCCCCACCGGCACCTCCACGATGCGGGCCTGGGGGCAGAGGGCCAGCGTTCGCTCTCGCACATCCTCGTTGAGGACGATCACCCGATCGGCCTTTCGCAGTCCCCGTTCGGCGTAGGGACGGTAGCGCGGGTCGGGCACTACGACGTATTCGATGGTGCTCCCGTGCACCGTGACCACGTAGGGGATCCCTGTCCGCTCCTTCACTAGCCAGGCCACGTAGGGCATCAGGATCACGTGGTTGGCGTGCAGGATCTCCAGCCGATGGCGCAGGACGACGTCGGTCACCTGGTCGGCCAGGTCGGCCACGTAGGCTTCGATCTCCTCATCGCTCAATTGGGTGAAGAGCGGGCGCTCCGGAGCCTCGGCCCGAGGGTAGGCGACCGGAGCCTGCCCCTCCAGCAGGTGGAGCCAGCAGCGGGGGGAGGGCCGGCGCTGGAAAAGGGTCTGCACCCGACTGCCTCGTCCCCGATAGGCGGCCTCGACGAAGCTGTGTCGCTCCGGCTCGGGTTCCCAGCAAAGGATCCCCACGTTGTGCCCCAGGGCACAGAGCCCCTGGGCCAGTCGGGTGACGTAGATACCGCTCCCCGAACCCAGGAGACTGTACTGGTACAGGATGCCGATGCGCATAGAAGTACCCTCTCCTCAGCGCAGAAATGCCGAGGTGAGCAGGGACAAACTGTTCCCCAGCAAAGCTCGACGGGGATGAATCCGGTCCCTCACCTCCGGCGATCGGGGATCGGCCAGGAACCGCTGGTACAGGGCCTGATAGGCCGCCCAGACCGGCTCCTGACGGTAGAAACGGCGGATCCGCTCTCGAGCCGTCCGAGAGGCGTGCCGATAGAGCCGTTTATCGTCGAGCAGCCGCAGGATGGCGCGGGCGATGGCCTGGTGGTCGCCCGGCGGGGCCAGCACGCCGGCCGTCCCCAGCCGATCCCCCGCCTCCCACCGGCCGTAGACCAGAGCGGGCAG
>WFUY01000495.1 GCA_015484715.1 Thermoflexales bacterium
ACCGGGAACGGATCGCTCTCCGTGGACAGCGGGAGAGCCAGTGGGAAGTTAAGGAGGGGAACCGTGAACAAAACCATTGAAGCCGTGTTCGACGGCACCGTCTTCCATCCTACCGAGCCTATAGCCCTTGAACCCAACGTCCGGGTGCGCATTACCGTCGAGGAACTGCCGCCTTCGGAGAAAAGGCAGGTCTCTTTCCTTGAAGTTGCTCGCTCTCTCAATCTGGATGGCCCGCCTGACTGGTCGGAGAATCTGGACAAATACCTGTACGGGGGAGAGACTTGGAATGAAGGATGAGGTGTTTCTCGACTGACGCACTGACGGCTGACAGGCATTTCCAACAAGCCGGATTTCGGGCCCTTCTTCGAGAAGGGAGTCTCTGACGACGATGGAACAAAGTTCTTCAAAACCTATCACCGTCGAAGTGCGCTTCGCCGAGGACGGCACCGTCTGGCCCCACCGTCTGACCTGGCAGGGGCAGAACCTGCCGGTGACCGGCGTGGGCCGGCAGTGGACCGACAAGGCCGGCCGCCACGTCCTGGTGATGACCCCGGGCAACCGGGTCTTCGAACTCCTCTTGGACCGGGCCTCCCTATGCTGGCGCGTCGTGCAATCCCCCAATGCTTTCTGGACATCGTAGGCGCACGGCAGGCCGTGCTCGACCGGATCGGGTAGGGACCCAGCACGCGGCCTCCGACCGGGATGAAGCTCCCGGCGCTCCCGGCCGGCGCAGCGTGCCCTGCCCTCCGTCTCCCCAACCGTTCCACGCAAAACAACCAAGGAGTTCCTCCAATGACTGAGACGATGCGAGCCATCATCAAACCCCAGGCCGCACCGGGCCTGGAGCTCGTCGAACGTCCCATCCCCCAGGTCGGTCCCCGGGACGTGCTGGTGAAGGTCAAGGCGACGTCCATCTGTGGGACAGACCTGCACATCTACCGGTGGGACCCATGGGCTCAGGGGCGGATCAAACCGCCCCTTATTGTTGGACACGAGTTCTGCGGTGAGGTGGTCGAACGGGGCTCGGAAGTCCACACCGTCCAGGTGGGCGACTTCATCTCCGCCGAGAGCCACGTCGTCTGCGGCGTCTGCACCTACTGCCGCACCGGCCAGGGCCACCTCTGCCCCAATACCCAGATCATCGGCGTGGACCGGGATGGGGCCTTCGCCGAGTACGTCGTCATCCCGGCCGAGAACGCCTGGGTGAACCCGCCCGATATGCCGCCGGAGATCGCAACGCTGCTGGAGAACTTCGGCAACGCCGTGCACACCGCCTTCGCCACCGACGTGCGGGCTCGCAAGGTGCTCATCACCGGCTGTGGCCCCGTGGGGCTGATGACCATCCCGGTGGTGAAGGCCGGTGGCGCCCGCGCCATCTACGCCACCGACATCAGCCCTTACCGGCTGGCGTTGGCCCGCAGGATGGGCGCCGACCTGGTCATCAATGCCGCCGAAGAGGATGTGGTGGGCATCATCCTGGAGGCGACCGAGGGCGAGGGGGTGGATGTGCTGCTGGAGATGTCGGGCGCCCCCTCCGCCATCCACCAAGGCTTCACCCTCCTCAAGGACGGCGGCGAAGTCGCCCTGCTGGGCCTCTCCCCCGGCCCCTTCGAGTTCGACCTCAACAACCACGTCATCTTCAAGGGGGCCACCGTCCACGGCATCATCGGACGGCGGCTCTGGGAGACCTGGTTCCAGATGCGCGGGCTGCTCAAGGCCGGCGTAGTGGACCTGAGCCCCGTCGTCACCCACCGCTTCACCCTCGACGAGTTCGAGCAAGCCTTCGCCGCGATGGCCTCGGGGCAGAGCGGCAAGGTCGTGATGTTCCCCTGACGCCGCCGAAACGGGTCCGTAGGGGTGACCGGGGCCGGTCGCCCTGTCGGGTTTGGGTCCCATTCCCGTTCTCCTCACGAAGCGAAAGGAGTGCGCTATGACCGAGGAAAAGCTGGCCTGGATCAACGACGAAGTCGCGGCCCTCAAGGAACAGGGCCTCTACATCACCATCCGCACCATTGACTCCCCGCCTACTGCCTGGATGGTGGTGGACGGCAAGCGGGTGCTGAACCTGTGCACCAACAACTACCTGGGGCTGGCCACCCATCCCCGGCTGGTAGAGGCGGCCAAAGCGGCGCTGGACCGCTTCGGGGCCGGCCCCACCGCCGTCCGCTCCATCGCCGGCACCCTCAGCCTGCACGTAGAGCTGGAGAAGAAGGTGGCCGCCTTCAAGGGGGTGGAGGACGCCCTCTACGTCCAGAGCGGCTTCAACGCCAACCAGGCCGCCATCCCCTCCCTGGTGGGCCGGGAGGACGTTATCTTCTCCGACCGGCTGAACCACGCCAGCATCATTGACGGCTGTCGGCTCTCCCGGGCCAAGATCGTCGTCTACGAGCACTGCGACCCCGAGGACGCCGAGCGCAAGATTCGGGAGCACCTCCCCAACTACCGGCGGGGGCTGCTGGTCACCGACGGCGTCTTCTCGATGGACGGCGACATCGCGCCCCTGGACAGGCTCTACGAGGTGGCGCAGAAGTACGGCGTGATGACGATGGTGGACGACGCCCACGGGGAGGGGGTGCTGGGCCGGGGTGGCCGGGGGATCGTGGACCACTTCGGGCTCCACGGCAAGTTCGACGTGGAGATCGGCACCTTCTCCAAGGCCTTCGGCGTCGTGGGGGGTGTCATCGCCGGCAAGAAGGTGATCGTGGACTGGCTGCGTCAGCGGGCCCGTCCCTTCCTCTTCTCCAATGCCGTCACCGCCGCCGACACCGCTGCCTGTCTGGCCGCCGTGGAGATCCTCGACGAGTCCACGGAGCTGGTGGACCGGCTCTGGGAGAACACCCGCTACTTCAAGGGGGAGATGCGGAAGCTGGGTTTCGACACCGGCCAGAGCGTCACCCCCATCACGCCGGTGATGCTGGGGGAGGCCAAGCTGGCCAAGGAGTTCTCCCGCCGCCTCTTCGACGAGGGCGTCTTCGCCATGAGCATCGGCTACCCCACCGTCCCTCGGGGCGAGGCCCGCATCCGGGTGATGGTCTCCGCTATGCTCAGCAAGGACGATCTGGACTACGGGCTGGAGGCTTTCGCCAAGGTGGGGAAGGCGCTGGGGGTGATCTAGACCCTCAGC
>WFUY01000496.1 GCA_015484715.1 Thermoflexales bacterium
CCAGTCCACCAGCAGCGTCTCGGCGTCGAAGCTCTCCAGGGTTACCTTCCGCTCGACGAGGGGCCTCACTCCGGCAAGGTCTGTGACCAGGGCATACATCCCCTGGGCGGCCCTGGTGAAGAGTTCGGCCAGGTCGCGCCCTCGCACGTGGATTGCCCAATCGGCGGTGTGCTCGATCTCCTCGATCATAGGCCCTCGTGGGGATGCAGGAACGGTTTGCGAGGTGGCGAGTCAACGGGGCAACGGGGTGATGGTCGGTGCGTCTCCAGCCTACCCTCCTGCAGGTCACCGGTCGAGGGCGCTTTCAGCCCCGATGGGCTATTGGAAGCACGGTTTCGCGTCGGAAACGCGCCTAACCTGCGGGAGGGTGAACAGTTACGACAGGGCAATGAAAAGGGGCGCAATCCCCTTGCGTCCCTGCTCTCGGCTGCCGAAGGCACTATCTTCCACCGCCCCGACCGGCGGGTGTGGCACTACGATGACGTGGGCTTGACCTCGAATTCGAGGGTAGGGCGATAAAAGCAGACCTCAAACTCCAGAAAGAAGTTCGTTTGCCCAAGAATCAGCGGTACATCGTTGCTCTTGACCCACGCGAAAGCCAAACGGACAGGCGCATACTCACCTACCTGTGCCATCACAAACAGCGGCATTGCAGGTCGGCTGCCTAGACTCCCCGCCAACCGGATGTTTGCTTTGCCGTCATCCCATACCGCTCCAAGTTGCAGGCCGACATCGTAAGGAAGCACGCTGACCGTTGCACCGCTGTCCACCAAGCCAACGACTTCAATCTGGCGGTTGTTGTAGCGCAGCACGAGCGGTACGCGCGGCAAGCTATCAAATTCGTCTTGTGATGGATCGGTCGTAGAGTACTTAAACCGCATTTGACCACGTGCTGGGGCTGTCGGCCGCTCTCATGGCATCCATTAACGCCTTGCCTGCACCAAAGGCATTATAGGGTGTTGGCAAGTAATAAATCTTGTATGGCTCAAAGGGAAAGATGTTCTCTTCCAGATCGAGTTCTTCGGCCAAGATGCGAATAAGCCGAATCTTGTCCAGCGCCGGCAGTTGTCGAATCGCAGGAAGAATCTCGGTCAGGGTCATGGCTTCCTCCAAGTGAGTCAAACTCACCACTCGTTGATGGCCTTAGCCAAAGTACAGCCGAGGTTGGATTCCGAGGCAACTACACAACAGAGCTATGTCTCATTTGATGGTGGGCATTGTGCAAACACCGACGGCATGGGATAAAGGCTGCCTCGTCCCATTCTAACAAAAGGATTATACCACGGCGGGCCGCCGTTGACCACCGAGGGGCGTCTAGGGGATGCGCTTCTGCCAGCGCCAGGCGGCCAAGAGGACGAAGAGGGCCGCCAATCCGGTCACCCCGCCGATGAAGAAGGTCGCGTCCACCCAGAAGGGGAGCGGGAAGAGGCGGATGAGGGTGTCGTCGGCCCGGAAGAGCCAGGTATCCCCCTCGAAGAAGAGGCGGTGGAAGGCGGTGAAGAAGAGGTTAAAGTTGACCAGGGCGAGGGTCAGGATGGTGAGGAGCAGGGCCAGAGTGAGGCCGGCCCCCACGATGAGCCCCTGGGCCGCTCGGTGTTGCAGGGCCGGGGTGAAGGCCAGGGCCAGCGTCCCTCCGATCAGGATCAGGAGCGTCATCCCGTAGACCACCCGCGCCCAGCGGATGACGCGCCGCACGTCGGCCATATGGCGGATCTCACGGGCGTTGAAGGCCGGCGCCCCGGTCCCCTCGAAGCGGGCCTCCTCCAGCAGGCGCATCCCCTCCGGGCCGACGACGGAGCGCAGCGCCCGCTCGGCCAGCGCCTGTCGCTCCTCCCGCTCCAGCGGGTAGCCGCCGGCGGGCACGTGGCGGTCCGGCGGGAAGCCGGGTCGGATGTACTCGTAGCGGATGAACCAGGGGAAGAGGAGCAACTGGACCGCCGTCAGGACCAGGAAGATGGGCACGGCGACGATGACCGCTAGGTGAAGCAGGTTCAGCAGCCAGGATGGTACGCGCATAGCTCCCTCCTAACGCAGAGACAAATGGGCAATTTGTCCTACTCGCCTTGGAGCAGGTAGCGGATGACGATGGCGTTGGTCAACGGTTCGACCGGGGCCCGGTCGTCGGTGAAGATGGGGCCGTCCGGCGGGACGGTGCGCAGGTTCGCCAGCGCCTCGCCCGCCACCTCCCGGAGGAAGGGGTGCTGCAACCCGTCCAGGTTGGCCGCCAAGTTCTCCGGGCTCGTCGGCTGCACGGTGGCGATGATCAGGGCGTTGAAGGTGCCGGGCAGGTCCACCACGTGGACGCTGGGGAAGACCTGGCCCAGCGTCCGCACCATCGCCGCCACCAGCCGGTAGTCGGTGTCGGTGTGGCCCACGTTGACGGCGACGACGCCGTCGTCGGTCAGGTGATCCCGCACCTGCCGGAAGAACTCCACCGTCGTCAGGTGCCAGGGGATGTAGGGCAGCCGGTAGGCGTCCACGGCGACGAGGGTGTAGCGCTGGGGGGAGCGGGCCAGGAAGGCGCGGGCGTCGCCGACGACCACCTGCAGGTTGGGCATCGTCATCCCGAAGTAGTCCCGCCCCACCCGGACGATGGCCGGGTCAATCTCCACGCCGACGATGGGCAGCGGGCCGTAGACCTGGGTGATCTGCCGGGCGATGGTGCCGGCGGCCAGCCCCAGGATCGCCACCCGCCGGCCCGGGCCAGCCCCAGGAGGGCCACCGCCATCAGCAGGCCGGCGAAGAGGAGGAAGGTGCGGGC
>WFUY01000497.1 GCA_015484715.1 Thermoflexales bacterium
CACCTGGACACCGATTCCGACGGTGTCCAGGTAGTTGGGGGTGCCGTCGTTGTCGGCGTCATCGGTTCCCTCGGTGGCGTCGGCGATGCCGTCGCCGTCGGCGTCGGTGTCCAGGTAGTTGGGGGTGCCGTCGTTGTCGGCGTCGCCGGTGCCCTCGGTGGCGTCGGGAATGCCGTCGCCGTCGGCATCGGTGTCCAGGTAGTTGGGGGTGCCGTCGTTGTCGGCGTCGCCGGTGCCCTCGGTGGCGTCGGGGATGCCGTCACCGTCGGCATCGGTGTCCAAGTAGTCGGGTGTCCCGTCGCCGTCCGTGTCGTCATCGGTCGGATCACCATTGCCGTTGGCGTCTTCATCGGCATTCGCTATGCCGTCATCGTCGGCGTCCAGGTCCCCTACGAGGAGTATGTTGTCAAGGTACCACCCGTCGGCAGTGGTTGCCCCGTCCGTCTGCAGGCGGAATCGAAGTTGTAGGGACGACAGGGCCTCGGAGCCGGTCAGGTCCAAGGTGATAGGGGACCAACCCGGATAGTCTGTTAGATCGGCCACCTGCCGCCACGTTGTGCCCCCGTCCGTGGAGATTTCGACGTAGCCGTGATCACCTGTGGCGAAGCGGTTGCAGGTCTGGAAGCGCAAGGTGATGGTGCTGGCTGCGGGGAAGGTGATGGGCACGGTGGTCAGCGAGAGGTTGACATTGTTCCCATAGTCGCCGTCTGGGCTATCCGTCCAAGCGTGACGAGGGCTGAAGGAGGACTGATCGGTTAGCGCCCAAGGGGCTTCAGCCTGCCAATTGGCCGTTCCAGCCTCTAAATTGTCTTGGAATAGGGTCACGGCATCGGGCGGAGGGGTGAAGTCCGTGGGGGCATAGGCGGCCGTGGTAGGCCCTACGTGCTCTTGGTCGAAGACGATGTAGGTGTCGCCGGCCAGGAGCTTGGGCATAACCAGGGTGTAGGGTCCATCTGCCCCGTGTTGATAGAGGACCTGGCCGTCGAAGGGGAGGGAAATGGTTTGGATGCCCACCGGAAGGGAGATAGGAGCGCTGATGTTCCAAGCGAAGAGGTTCCCGGCGGCGTCCTGTAGCCAGGCGGAGAAGCGATAGCTGCCGGGCTGCCCTACCTCCACCTGGGCGGTGATGTTCAACGCTTCATACAAGCCATCCCCGTCTTCGTCCTTGGGGGTGTCGGTAAAGATGCCGGTGAAGGTGATGGGAGCCGTCGCTGTGACGCTGGTCGAGGCCGGGCTAACGCCGTTCAAGCTCTGGGATTGCTGGGGAATGGGCAGGGGAGAGGGCGTCGGGGCTTCAAAGGCCTCAGGACGATAGAAGTGGGTACGGCCTACGTAGGGTTTTAGTTCTAACAGGGCCTCGTTGAGCGCCACGATGTTGGAGGCATCGGAGGTGGCCGAGAGCCACATGTACTCAAGGGTATAGGTGCCGGCGATGCCCACGCGGGCGATGGCAGGGCCGTCGAAGGTGAGCCGGACTGTCTGGCGGCCTGCTTCGAGCCACATAGTGGATTTGAAGGAAGCAAATCCGCCGCTCTGACTGCGCCCGGCAAAGTCGGGATGGTTGAGCACGGCCCCTACCGTGTAGAAGCCGGCCTGGGGGATGTCAACCGAGACGTCAACGACCAGTTGGTCGAAGCGTCCATCTCTATCCCGGTCTACGCCGTAGTCACGGACGATGCCCCCAATGGTCTGAGGCTGGGCCTCAGAGGTGCTTGGGGCAGAGGTGGCGGACAAGGACGCGTAGTTCCCCTCCGGGGGCGGGGAGTAGGTGTCGTAGCAGGGGAAGCCAGAGCATCCTCCGCCGGGGGCAGGCTCGCGGTCGTAGGGAGCAGGGGGCGCCGTCGTCTGAGAGGGTTCGACCGGCCACCCCCAGTAGGGGACCATCCAGGTCTCCAGCCAGGGTTCGCTGCTGATGAGATCTCGAGTATCGTTGCCAGCTACATCACGCCGGCGCCAAGCGTAGTCGCGGCCATACTCTCCCCGGTATACGTCGCCCACCGTGGTCCAGGTCCAGCTGTAGCCGGTTGTGTAGATGATGTCCGCCCACTTCTCCTGATGGACGTAGCGACCCCAGTAGTCAGCAGTGCGGGGGTATTGCACGCCACAGGCGATGGTGCCCTGATCATCACAAGGTTCGTCCTGGTTATAGCCACGGGCCGTCAGCCATTCGCCATCGAGCCATACCTGGGTTGCGTGATCGAACTTGCCGCTTCCGACTAAGTAGCCATCCCAATCCACGGTCTCCGGTCGGGTGGCGATGCCGGCAGCTCGGCTGAACCCCGTCAAAATGTTAGCGATGTTCGAACACTGATTGCGGCGCTGGTAAGAGTTGAGAGCCTCCTTCATCGTGTAATGCTCGACGGAGGCATCGAAGAGGGTAATTGAATCTACGTAGTTCAGCAGGTGGTTGAAAGCCGATCTCTGGGTAGTCAGGCCGTTGATATTGGAGATGACGTGGGTACGTAGGATGTAGGCTTCATACTGATCAGTGGGGAAAGCGATACTATAGCCGTTGGCCCAGTGGTAGAGCTCTTCGGTGGTATTGCCGTCCCCATCCTCGTCGTTGATGTCCTGAACAACCCACTCGCTCGTGTTATACCACACGCTGTGCTCGTCGCGATTGTCTTGTTCATCATCGTTGGAGACGAAGACGGCCACAGCTTCGGGAGGAAGGTCGGAGGGGAGCTCAAAGATAACGAAGAGGTCCAGGCTCTTGTGCCAGTTCCCCCGCTGGACGGTCAGGGTATATGCTCCGACCGTCGCATCAGGGGGGATGGTAACCCACCAGCCTTGTTGGCAGGGGGCTGGAGTGGGGGTCAAAGTGGTCAGTGCGGGGATGCTCTTGGTGATGACCAAGGTGGCATCGCGAGGGCCGCGGACCAGGAAGCTGCTGCCACGCCGCACTACGACCGCTCGATCTTCGGGATCTGGAGCCTCCCCGTGGGCAATGTAGCGGGTGCCGTACCGCTGCCAGGGGAAGTACTTCTTGGTTCGCAAGGCGCTGGTGTATTCGACACTGATCCCTGGACTGGTGTCATCGAGGGGGTTGGTATCGTACAATAGTTCCAGGCCATCGGACAGGCCATCATCATCGCTGTCCGAATCGTAAGGGTCTGTCGCGAAGGTGCCCCGGGCGTTGCTCCACCCTGCTGTCTCCAGGGTGTTGGGAATGCCGTCACCATCCAGGTCGGGAAACCGAGTTTCCAGAGAAGATTGGGCCGAGAGACCGGCCGATGGGAGGGGTGAGGCACCCCGGGGG
>WFUY01000498.1 GCA_015484715.1 Thermoflexales bacterium
GCGGGATACTTTGCAGGAAGCCTTTGAGGCTCAGACCATCCAACAACTGCGCGCCATCGCCCGCCGTCACGGGCTTCCCATCAAAGGCCGTCGCAAAGCCCCCTTGGTGGAGGCCTTGGCCGAGCACCTGAGCCGTCCCCAGGTCATCGCCCAGACCTACGAGCAGTTGGAGGACGCCCCTCGCAAAGTACTGGACATCCTGGCTCTTGTGAGTGATGTAGCGGACTACTCGGAGGAAGAGGTGGCCGCGCTGTTGGAGCAGATAGGTGAGCCCCTCATCGCTGCGGGTGCCGGTCACCACCTCCAGACCCTTCAGACGTGGGGGCTGGTGCTTTCCCACAAGGAGGGCGGGAATCGCTACTACGTTGTCCTGCCCACGGCCGTCTACTTCCTGCCCCCCACACCCCATCTGCTTCATCCCTACACCGGCTCGCTCAAAGGGCTGCGAATCGAGCACTCCCCTCCCTTCGCCCTGGCCCGCACCCTATACCTTGTCTGGCGACTCGTTCGGGAGCGACAACTGGTCGCCCGTCCCCCGATGGAACGCCTGCCCATCGAGGACCAGGTTCCCGCCCTGCAGGGCTGGCTCAACCTTCGCTCAGAGGTGAAAGCCCTGTCCCGTGCTCCTGGTATGGCTTCCTGGCACGCGAGCCAGCGGAGCTTTACGGTTCCCCCCCCGCCCTATCCGCTGCAGGACGAGGAGATGCAGGCATTGGCGCGGGCGACCGGTGCCTCGGTGGAGGCGATCGAGTTCATCATCGCCCTGATGTCCGCCCTTGGCTTCATCACCCTCCAGCCGGGGCAACCCATCGAGACCAACCCCCAGGTGATGGAGCGGTTCCTGAGCCTGGGTCCCTCGGAGCAAACCTACCTGCTCACAGTAGCCTGGGAGGAGCTGACCCATTGGAGCGAAATCTACCTGGTCCTGCGCCACTTGAACCACCTGGAGCTCCGTCGGTCTGGCCGCTACTTCCACTTCCACCTCACCCATTTGCTCCAGGAGTTGGCCGATGTGCGCTTCTTCTTGCTCTCCCTTCTACGGCGGCTGCCGGAGGAGACCTGGTACGGCCTCGATCACCTCTTAGCCTTCGTCCGCAAGCTGGATGACCACTATCTCCACCGCTACGGCGATCCCAACGCCTGGTGGCTGGCCTCTCGGATCACGCACAAGCGGTATGCCCCTGACAACCGCCGAGACTGGTCCAATACCTACGGAGCCTTCATCGCCGCAATGTTGGAAGGGCCGTTGAACTGGCTGGGCATCGTCTCCCTGGGCTATGACAAGCGGGGCATCGTTGCCTTCCAGATCACCGAATTCGGCGCATTCCTGCTGGGTCGGCGTCCCAGCCCTGCCCTGGAGAAAAAACCCGAGGGGCCGGCGCTGGTCCTCACCGAGGATGGCCAGGCCACCCTCGATCCCGGGCGCAGTGACATCCGGCTCCTGGACCTTCTGGCAACGATGGGGGCGTTGGTCGAGGCAGGGTCCGGTCGCCTTCACTATCGCCTGACCGCCGAGGGAGCCAGGCAGGCTTTCGAAGCCGGCCACACCTTGGAAGAGATCCTCGATCTGCTGGAGAAGGGAAGCCAGGCCCCTCTGCCCGGGGGGCTGCGGGAGATGTTGACCCGCTGGTGGGAGAACTTCGGCCTGGTTCACCTCTATCCCAACCTGACCATCCTCGAACTCAGCGATGATTTTGCCATCCGCGAACTGGTGGCCGCCACCTCCCTGGCCCAGCACATCATCTACCGGTTCTCCCCCCGGCTGGTGGCCATCGAGCCCGATGCGGTGGACGATCTGGTCCGAGAGTTGCAGGAGAAAGGATACACCCCTCGCGTGGCCGAGAGCTTTGAGGAGGCCGACGACGGATGACGATGAGCGAGACCCCGCGCCAACTGCTGGAGGCCTACAACTACCACACGCTGCTGGACATTGCCCGCTTCAACCGGATCCCCACGGAGAACAAAAAGGGGAAGCGTCTGTACAAGCGCGAACTGGTGAGAGAGTTGGAGCAGAGGCTCTTCACCAAGAAGCGCGTGCAGGAGGCCCTGGAGCGGCTCTCCCCCGTCGAGCGCAAGGTCCTGGATGTCCTGCTGCTGCGGGGAGGGAGGGCCAACAC
>WFUY01000499.1 GCA_015484715.1 Thermoflexales bacterium
GGCCTATGGGGTCCTCAACACCATCTACGCCCTGTTGGGCGAACAAAAGGTCGTGGATCCCCTGGGTCCCTCTCCTCACCCGGAGCGGGAGATCGGAGAGCGGATCCAACAGGTGAAAGCCCTCCACGGTCTGTAGGGGGCCAATTTGCCATTTTTGTCAAAACAGGGCATAATTTTGGAAGAGACCGTAACCGTTCACCCTCCCGCAGGTCACCGGTCGAGGGCGCTTTCAGCCCCGATGGGCTATTTGAAGCACGGTTTCGCGTCGGAAACATGCCTAACCTGCGGGAGGGTGAACATGTTGGAGAAGTCCGATGACCCCTCTTCCCAAGACAGAGACCCGTGATCCGCTTCAGCAGATGCGGGAAGTCGCGCTCCAGGTCTTCCAGGAGCAGCGGGACGCCCTCTGGCGCGAAATCGCAGAGGGTGAGATCGGTCGCCTGCGGCATACCTTTGAGGAACAGTTCCGACAGGTATGGACCGCTATCCAGGCGCTTACCGAAGCCCAACGGCGGGCGGAAGAGCGGCTGAGCCGGCTGGAGGCGACGGTGCAGGCGCTGGCCGAAGCCCAACGGCGGGCGGAAGAGCGGCTGAGCAAGGTGGAGGACCGGCTGGGCAAAGTTGAGGACCGGCTGAGCCGGCTGGAGGCGACGGTGCAAGCGCTGGCCGAAGCGCAGCGGCGGACGGAGGAGCGGCTGAACCAGTTGGCCGAGGCACAGCGGCGCACGGAAGAAGCGCTGGCCCGCCTGGCCGAGGCCCAACGGCGCACTGAGGAGCGGCTGGACGACCTAGATAAGCAGTTCAGCACCATCAGCAACATCCTGGGTCTGGATGCCGAGGGGGACGCCGAGGAAATCCTCACCTACGTGCTGGAACGGAAAGGCTACCGGCTGCTGGCGGCCCCCTACAGCCTGGACATCAACGGCGAGGTGGACCTGGTTGTGCCTGTGGAAACGCCTGAAGGTGTGCGGGCGTGGGTGGTGCTGGAGGCCAAAAAGCGCGTCCGCCTCAAGGAATTACGCCGTTGGGCGCAGCGGCTGCGATCAAAAGGCTTCCTCCGACGGCTGGAGCAAGCGGGCGTGACCCCGCCGTTGCTCTTTTACCTCTTTGGGTTGCGGATCTACGCCGTCGTGGATCAAGCGGCGGAGGAGGAGGGTATAGGCGTGCTCTCTCCCGACGGCGAACGAGTAGCCCCGCGAGCGATGACCTGGGAGACGCTGACGCAAGACGCAACTCCTTGACGAACCGGGCAAATCGAGGTATCCTCATAGCAGCGCGGGAGTGGTTGAGTCCCGGTGGGCTCCACGGTCTTCAAAACCGCTGGTGGGTCGCACCGAGCGAGCCACGGTGGGTTCGACTCCCATCCACTCCCGCCTCAGGACGCCGTGGTGGGGCCTCCCGCCACGGCGCTTGTTTTACGGAAGGGGCGTCGTCGGTGATTACCCATATCTTTGGCGATAGGAAGACGAGCCGTCCACGAATGGGGCACGAAACATGAATGAAGGACCGCCTCATTCGT
Source organism: Thermoflexales bacterium (assembly GCA_015484715.1). GTDB lineage: Bacteria > Chloroflexota > Anaerolineae > S140-20 > S140-20 > S140-20. Next base: position 1,520 of record WFUY01000499.1, read on the forward strand.
GCACTGGTGAGAAATTCGTGGACGGCCTGCTACGGACCACTCTCTCGCTCCCTTGTGGGTAATCACCGCGCGTCGTGGCTTGACAGCCCCCACCTTGGCAGGTATAATCGGCTCAGACACGCCTGGATGATCCCCACCGGCGCTCAGGGCAGTTATCGCCCAAGCCGCGTTGATGATGCCCCTGTCGGAGTATGGACCTGAACGAACTGACCGAGGCAATGCACCGTTTCGTGGCCGGCAAAGGCTGGTACGCTCCTGACTCGCCTCGCCCGCAGACCCCCAAGAACATCGCCTGCTCCCTGGCCATTGAGGCGGCGGAAGTGTTGGAGCAATTTCAGTGGAAGGAAGAGGCTGATCCTGAGGCCCTGGCTGGCGAGTTGGCCGACGTGGCCCTCTACCTCTTCCAACTGGCCAGCCTGATGGGTATTGACCTGGAAGAGGCGATACTACGCAAGCTGGCCCTGAATGAAGCGCGCCAGTGGCCGGAAAGGTAGATCGGTGCGAATTCTGGCGGTCAGCGACAAGGTTGTGGAAACCCTCTACACCCCTGCCATCCGTGACAACGTGGGCCTTGTGGACCTGTTGCTGGCTTGTGGGGACCTGCCCTTCTACTACCTGGAGTTCCTGGTCTCGATGCTAGACGCACCCGCCTTCTATGTCTATGGGAATCACGACCACAACCTGCGCTACACCGAGCAAGGGCCTGTTGCCATCCACCCGCCGGGCTGGGTTAATCTGGATGAGCGGAGTGTCCGGGTCAAAGGGCTGTTGCTGGCCGGTCTGGAGGGGAGCATCCGCTACCGCCCCCGGGGGCTTCACCAGTACACCCAGGCGGAGATGCACCGCAAGGCGCTTCGGCTGGCCTCCCGCCTCTTGATCAACCGCCTTGTCCACGGGCGCTACTTGGACATCCTGATCACCCATTCCCCTCCCTACGGCATCCACGATGGCCCCGATTACGCCCACACGGGCTTCGAGGCCTTCCTCTGGCTGATGGCACGGTTTCGCCCACGCTATCTCCTGCACGGCCATCGCCACGTTTACGGAAGGGAGGTAACCAAGAGCCGATACCATCGGACCTGGGTGCTCAACGTCTATCCTTACCGGTTGATCGAGGTCCAGACGGGCAGGACGAAAGGGCCTCCGGCCGGTCGCCTGGCGGTGCGCCAAGGACCTCCATCCGCGAAGGAGGAGTGACGATTTGGAGGAGCAAGCCTCTCAGAAAGCGGAAGCAGCGTTTAGCCGAGCCCGCTTCAAAGCTTTCCTGCGCAAGGTCATGGCCCAACTACGGGGCCAGCCCAACACCTTGCTCGCCTTCGATGAGGTTCGCCGGAAGCTCCGTGTGGGTGGGCTCATCTACCGGGGCCTCCAGACGGTGCCTGTAGAGAAGATCGTGGGCAGTGTGGACCGCTACCAGGATTTCGACCGGGTCTTTCTGCCAACCCAGGATCACACGGCGGATCGCTGGAAGAGCATCAGCCGAGCTTTCTACAAAGATGTCGCGCTGCCCCCGGTCAAGCTCTACAAGATCGGCGATGCCTACTTCGTCTACGATGGGAACCACCGCGTCTCCGTGGCTCGGGAGATGGGGGTTGAGTTCATTGACGCCGAGGTGACCGAGTGCCAGGTCCGCGTGCCCCTCTCGGCGAAGCCTCTACGGGCTGAAGACCTGGAGATCAAGGGGGAATACGCCGAGTTCCTGGAGCGTACCCGGCTGGACCAGATTCGCCCCGAGCAGCAGATCGAATTCACCATCGCCGGAGGCTACCGGCGCCTGCTGGAGCACATCGCCGTCCACAAGTACTTTATGGGCCTGGAGCAGCAGCGGGAGATCTCTGATGAAGAGGCCGTGGCCCATTGGTATGACCACGTCTACGCGCCTCTCGTGGCCCTCATCCGCCAGGAGAAGATCCTGGACGCCTTCCCTGGCAGGACGGAAGCGGATCTCTACCTGTGGATTATGGACCACTTGCACTTCCTGCGAGAGCAGTTCGGGCAGGAAGTAAGCACCAAAGAGGCGGCCGACCACTTCGCCGCCCACTAC
>WFUY01000500.1 GCA_015484715.1 Thermoflexales bacterium
GTCTACCATCTTCATTACGGCCACTACAGCGGGTGTTCCTGCCCTTTGTCGCAATGGAGACATCTTCGTTGCAAAAGTGGTGCAGCAGATGAGGTTTGGGGGCGGGGATCCTTCTGGAAGGTGCGGGATTGTCCATCGGGGTCAATCTGGAGGAAAAGGGCGTAAAATGGTTGACAATTTCGCGAATGTGTAGTAGAATGTCTTTTCGTGACTGGCGGCACCAGGGCAATTCGTCGCCAGCTATAGGGAACACGATGCGCGTGGAGGCCATCAGTCGTTGGGATGGCCTCCTTCCTTGCCCTCAGAAGGGAGGGAGCGGTGCCTACCATCAACCAGTTGGTTCGCAAGGGTCGAAAACGGAAGGCCAAGAAGAGCAAAGCGCCGGCCTTGCAGTATATCTTTAATTCCTTCAAGCAGCGCCGCATCCGCATGCCCAAAGGGGCGCCCCAGAAGCGGGGTGTCTGCACTCAGGTGCGGACGATGACGCCCAAGAAGCCCAACTCGGCGCTGCGCAAGATCGCGCGTGTTCGTCTCACCAACGGGATCGAGATCACGGCCTACATCCCCGGGGAGGGCCATAACCTCCAGGAGCACTCGGTGGTGTTGGTGCGTGGGGGGCGTGTGAAGGACCTGCCCGGTGTCCGGTACCACATCGTCCGAGGCGCGTTGGACGCCGCCGGTGTAGAGAACCGGAAGCAGCAACGGTCTAAGTACGGGACCAAGAGAGGCCGGTGAGCGTGAGGGGGAGTGAGGGCCTGGTTGCTCATCCCTTCGCTGGTGTGACGAGGTAGGGGAGACTATGCCTAGACGGTATCGCCCACCCAAACGACAGGTTGAGCCCGACATCCGCTACAACAGCGTCTGGGTTGCCAAGTTTATCAACCGCGTGATGCGCGATGGCAAGAAGAGCATCGCAACCCGGATCGTCTACGATGCCTTCGACATCATCCAGGAGCGGACGAAGCGGGACCCGCTGGAGGTCTTCGAGCAGGCGATGAAGAACACAATGCCGGTCCTCGAGGTAAAGCCCCGGCGGGTGGGTGGCTCGACCTATCAGGTGCCGGTGGAGGTGCCTCCGCACCGCCAGGTGAGCCTGGCGATGCGTTGGCTGGTACAGGCCGCCCGGGCCCGCTCCGGCAAGTCTATGGCCGAGAAACTGGCCAATGAACTGATGGACGCGGCCCGGGGCCACGGGGCGGCTGTGAAGAAACGAGAAGACACGCACAGAATGGCCGAAGCGAACCGCGCTTTTGCGCATTATCGGTGGTAAAGCGGGCAACTGGGTTGCTCAGTTGCCAGAATCGGCCCTTGAACCTGTAGAACAGCGGCCCGGTTGTCCCTTTACCCGGTTCTGAGAGACTGAGTGACCCAGTTGCCATGGCGCGCGAATATCCTCTGGAACGCCTCCGAAACATCGGCATCATTGCGCACATTGATGCCGGCAAAACGACAACGACAGAGCGGATCCTCTTCTACACGGGCCGCACCCATCGGATGGGGACCGTTGACGAGGGGACAACGGTCACCGACTGGATGGCCCAGGAGCGTGAGCGGGGGATCACCATCACCGCTGCCTCCATCACCTGTTATTGGCGGGGCCATCAGATTAACATCATTGATACCCCTGGGCACATTGACTTCACGGCCGAAGTCCAGCGCAGCCTCCGTGTGCTGGATGGGGGCGTCGTCGTCTTCGATGCCGTCAATGGTGTAGAGCCCCAGTCGGAGACGGTTTGGCGCCAGGCCGATCGTTACCAGGTGCCCAGGATCTGCTTTGTTAACAAGATGGACCGCGTCGGGGCCGACTTCGTGCGGACCGTCGGGATGATCCGCGAGCGGCTTCACGCCAACCCTATCGCCATCCAATGGCCCGTTGGCGTGGAGGACGGCTTCCGGGGGGTCGTGGACCTCCTAGAGATGAAGGCCATCCTCTGGGTGGATGACCTGGGCAAGGAGCCCGTGGTCACCGAGATTCCCGAGGAGGCGCTGGAAGAGGCGCAGGAGGCTCGCGAGATCATCCTTGAGCGCATCATCGAGACCGATGATGCGCTTATGATGCGCTACCTTGAGGGGGAGGAAATCCCTGCCGAGGCGTTGCGACGGGCGCTCCGCCAGGCCACATTGGAAGGCAAGGCGACGCCCGTTCTTTGTGGGTCGGCTCTGCGGAACAAGGGTGTCCAGCCCCTCCTGGATGCCATCGTGGACTACCTGCCCTCGCCGGTAGACATCCCACCCATCACCGGTATCAACCCTTACACCCAACGAGAGGAAGTGCGTCCCGCCGATGAGGACGCACCCTTGGCTGCCCTGGTTTTCAAGATCGTGACCGATCCCTATGTAGGGCGGCTGGCCTACTTCCGTGTCTACTCCGGTCGCGTCAAGGCCGGCTCGATGGTCCTGAACTCGACCAAGGGCAAAAAGGAGCGGGTGGGACGGGTGCTGCGGATGTTCGCCGACCGGCGGGAAGACATCCAGGAGGTCTACGCGGGCGACATCGGGGCGACCTTGGGGTTGAAGAACACCTTCACCGGAGAGACCCTTTGCGCCCCCCAGGCCCCCATCATCCTAGAGTCCATCACCTTCCCCGAGCCGGTGATCTCGGTGGCCATCGAGCCCAAGACCTCGGCGGATCAGGACAAGCTGTCCGACGCCCTGCGCCGGCTGGCCGAGGAGGACCCCACCTTCCAGGTGCGGATTGACGAGAACACCGGTCAGACCATCATCTCGGGAATGGGGGAGCTCCACCTGGAGGTGCTGGTGGACCGGATGCGGCGGGAGTTCGGAGTCCGCTGCAACGTGGGCCGGCCCCGCGTCGCCTACCGGGAGACCATCACCCGTCCTGTCCGGGCCGAAGGGCGCTTCGTCCGCCAGACGGGTGGGCGCGGTCAGTACGGCCACGTCTGGCTGGAGCTGGAGCCCTTGCCGCCGGGAAGCGGCTTCGTCTTCGAGAACCGCATTGTGGGCGGTGTCATCCCCAAGGAGTTCATCCCGGCGGTGGAGAAGGGGATCCGGGAGGCGATGGAGAGCGGTGTCCTGGCCGGTTACCCCTTGGTGGACCTGAAGGCCGTGCTGGTGGATGGGAGCTACCACGAGGTGGACTCTTCGGAGATGGCCTTTAAGGTGGCCGCCTCGATGGCCCTCAAGGAAGGGGCGCAGAAGGCCGGACCGGTGCTCTTGGAGCCGGTGATGAAGGTGGAGGTCGTGGTCCCTGAAGCCTATACAGGCGATGTCGTGGGTGACCTGAATGCCCGGCGGGCTCGGATCGAGCGGATTGAACCCAGGGCTGGGGGCCTGCAAGCCATTGATGCCCTCGTCCCCCTGGCCGAGATGTTCGGCTATGCCACCGATTTGCGCTCGATGACCCGAGGTCGGGGCACCTTCACAATGGAGTTCGACCATTATGAGCCGGTCGAGCGGGATGTGGCGGAGCGCATCTTGCGAGGCGGACGGCTCTGAGCGTGATACGTAACACGTAATACGTAATACGTAAGACGTTACCAGGGAGGAAGGAAACCATGGCCAAGCAGCGCTTTATTCGGACGAAGCCTCACGTGAACGTGGGGAC
>WFUY01000501.1 GCA_015484715.1 Thermoflexales bacterium
GGAGAGGTAGGGGGAGTGGCGGGCGAAATCCTCGGTGTAGGCGACGATGACATCGGCCAGGCGGCCGGCCAGGTCGTTCATCACATCCACGACCCGGTTGACGAAGCGGTTGAAGAGGCCGGGGGGCAGGGAGAGGTCGCAGTGGTAGGTCAGCGTCGTCGGCTTGCCCATCAGCCGGCCGCGCAGGGCGACGCCGGCCGCGTCGAACTGGGGCAGGTGCAAGCTAATCACGTCGTGCTGCCGCACCAGCCGGGTGGCCAGCAGCCCGAAGGTGGGCATAATTACCCCTTTGCTGACGCGGAAGAGGACCGGAGCCCGCACCACCCGCACCCTATCCCGAACCTCCTCGCGGGGCAGCGTGCGGTCGTACCGGGAGGTCAGCACCGTCACCGTATGGCCGCGCCGGGCCATCGCCCGGGCCAGCCGCTCCACGTAGATGGTCAGCCCGCTCACGTGGGGCCGATAATAAGTCAGGACAAAGAGGATACGCATCCCTCACTCCCCGGCATCCAAGCGGAGGCTGTCAGGCTTTCCGCGCGGATTCGGCCCCGCGCGCGTTGGCTCCTCCTCGTCGGCGATACCCAGCTGAGCTTCCAGAGAAGGCAACAACTCGCCGGCGTGATGCATCAGGTGGCGCAGGGCAATGGTCAGCTCAACCAGCGATTCCTGAGCCGCTTGCTGCTCCCCCTGATAGGCGAAAGCCCGCACAGCCGTCAACTGATCTAAAACGACGTTGGCCTCTTCTTCGATCTCGTCCAGGTGAGCCGCGAGCAAGTCCGTCTCTTGCAAGCCCACCTGGCGCAACAACTCCGCCGCTCGATCCCGGACTCCGACGACCACGACTCACCTCCCTCGCTTCAAACGGCGGGCCAGACGTGCTTCCAAGCGATGCACACGCTCCTCAAAAGCACGTATCTCGCCTTCCCAGTGAGCAATCAACGCTAGGTTGGGATCAGGACGCAATAGCTCTTCACGAATCTTAGCCTTATGCTCTTCGATGCGGACCCGTAGGCTACGGATCGCTTTGCGCAAACGGCGATTCCCCACATTTTGCCCCTTATGCGAATAGCGCTTGGTTGTCCACCACCCAACGGTAGAGCCGTTCGACGCCCTCCTCGACGCCGATCCGGGGCACCCACCCCAGCTCTCGGCGGGCCTTGCCGATGTCGGAGACGTAGATCCGCTGATCGCCGGGCCGCCAATCCCCATAGCGGACGGGGATCTCCCGCCCCATCAGCCGCTCTAGCAGCGGGCCGAACTCCGCCCAGACGGCCATCGTGTGCTCCGGCCCCCCGCCCACGTTGTAGACCTGTCCGGCGGCCACCTCGATCCGCTCCACCGCCCGGTCGTACAGGTCCAGCAGGTCGTCAATGAAGAGCAGGTCCCGCACCTGCTTGCCGTCGCCGTAGATGGTGATGGGGCGGCCCATCACGGCGGCGATGACGAACCAGGCCACCCACCCTTGGTCCTCCACGCCGAACTGCCGGTATCCGTACACGCACGACTGCCGGAAGACGACGGTCCGCAGGCCGTAGATGCGGGCGTAGTCGCGGGTGTACTGGTCCCCGGCCCCCTTGGAGCAGCCGTAGGGGGAGTGGAAGTCCAGGGGCATCGTCTCGGGAATCCCCTGGGGGTAGTCCCGGTAGCGGTAGCGGGTCGCCTCCTCGAGGACGACCACCTCCTCCATCCCGCCGTAGACCTTGTTGGTCGAGGCGTAGAGGACGATGGGGTCCGATCCGGCGTGGCGGGCCGCCTCCAGGACGTTGAAGGTCCCCAGGGCGTTGACCTCGAAGTCGGTGCGGGGGTCGGCAACCGAGGTCGTGACGGCCACCTGGGCCGCCAAGTGGTAGATCACGTCCACGCCTCGGCTGACCTCCGCCAGCGTCGGATAGTCCCGCACGTCCCCCTGCACCAGCCGGAAGCTGTCCACGCCGTGGCGCTCCCGCAGCCAGGCCAGGTTCTTCTCCGTCCCGCGCCGGGAGAGGTTGTCGTAGATGATCACCTCCTCCCCCCGCCCGATGAGCCGGTGGGCCAGGTTGGCTCCGATGAAACCCGCACCTCCTGTGATCAGTGCTTTCATCTCCGATGTTCCCTCAGATGAGATGATCCCTCACTCTGCCTGGACCTTGGCCTGAAGCCCCCGCCAGGAGAGGCTACGCCGGGCCAGGACGACCAGCCCCCAGAGGCAGAGGGCGACGTACTGAAAGGTGTGGAGCACCAAGGCAAAGCTGACCGCCTGGGCCTTCGACACCCCAAAGGGCGTGACCAGCGCCTCTCGGGCCAGGACGTGGTAGACCCCCAGGCTGCCGGGCGAGGCGGGGATGGCCAGCCCCAGGTTGGTCAGGACGAGGACCAGGCCGCCCGCCGTCAGAGGAGGGTGAGACCAGAAGGCGGTCAGGGTGAAGTAGGGGATGCCCAGGGCCGAGAGCCAGAC
>WFUY01000502.1 GCA_015484715.1 Thermoflexales bacterium
CGGTGCGAGGGGCGGTCTTCGGGGCCGTCCTGCTGCGGGCGCTGCCGGAGTTGCTGCGCACGGTAGGGGATTACCGCTACACCCTGTACGGGGGCACGCTGGTGCTGATGATGCTCTTCCAGCCGATGGGGTTGTTGGGGGAGGAAAGCTGGCTGTGGAAGCGGATCGCCGGCATCCGACGGATTCGGGGAGCGGATTGAACGGACTGCTTACGGAGGGGGAGGCACCGAGGGCCGAGGCACTGGGGCAAGCGGCTTAGCGGTTGGCGGCCTAGCGGCTAGCGGCATAGCGGCTGGCGGCATAGCGGCTGGCGGCTAGCGGCATAGCGATGGCCTATGGACTGAGGACCGAGGACTGTGGACTGCGTCCGACCGCCGACGACCGACCGCGGACCGCCGATCGAGCGGCATAGCGACGGACCGAGGACCGAGGACTACTCGACCAAACGACCAAGCGACCAAGTGACCAAAGGGTGGCGGATTGCTGTCAACGGATTTGGAGAGCGGATTGAACGGAGGAGGGTGCCCCACGAGAACTAGTCGGAATCATCCTGATGAAGTGCTAGATCGGAGAGCTTTTCCTCAAAGGGGATGTACCGGGCCATCTCGGCGCGGATCGCTTCTGCCGAGGGCACCATGGCAGGGTCAAAAGGCTGATCCGGCTGGAGGCCCAACACCTCGCGGATGAGTCGGTCAATGTTCTCTTGCCACTCGCGCCTGCGTTGCAGCGCTTCGGCGTATGCTTTCAACAATGTGAGCGTTGCGGTGGGCTCGATGGGAGGATGCTTGGGGAACTCGGGTTCTTTGGAGGACATGGCTCTCCACCTCGGTTGGGGTGACCTCACTTCGGGTCCGGCCTGCCGGGCTTGAGTTACGCATCTCTCGGACGATTATACCACGAAATGGTCGGGACGAACACACTTTTGCATACGGAAGGGCTGAGCAAACATTTCGGCGGCCTGCGGGCGGTGGACCGGGTGGACCTGGCGGTCCGCCCCGGCGAGATCCTGGGGCTGATCGGCCCCAACGGTGCCGGCAAGACCACCCTCTTCAACCTGATCTCCGGCATCCTCCGCCCCACGGCCGGCCGCATCTGGTTCCGAGGCCGGGAGATCCAGGGCCGGCGGCCCCACCAGATCGCCGCCCTGGGCGTCGGGAGGACCTTCCAGATCGTCCGCCCCTTCCGTTCGCTGACGGCGCTGGAGAACGTGCTGGCGGCCGTGGGCCACCCCTACTACCCCTCGCTGCGGGCCTTCGCCGCCTCCTACCGGGCGCCGGCCTACCAACGCCGGGCGTGGGCGCTGCTGGAGCGGGTGGGGTTGCAGGAGTACGGGGCGGTCCGGGCCAGCACCCTGCCCATCGGCCTGCAGCGGCGGCTGGAGATCGCCCGCGCCCTGGCCCTCGACCCGGTGCTGCTCCTGCTGGACGAGTCGGCGGCGGGCCTGGTCCACGAAGAGGCGGCCGAGCTGGCCGACCTGATCCGCAGCCTGCGCGACGACGGCATCACCATCATCTTGGTGGAGCACAACATGCCCTTCGCGATGGGGCTGTGCGACCGCATCGTCGTCCTGGCCCACGGGCAGGTGATCGCCGAGGGGCCGCCGGAGGAGGTGCAGAACGACCCGCTGGTCATTGAAGCCTATCTGGGGCATCGGAAGGCTGGCAGTCCGTAGTCCGTGGTCGGCAGACCCTCTTGACGTTGCCGGAAGGGGCTCATTTAAAGCGATTTTTCAGGGATGCTATGGTGCTCCAGCCAGCGGGCAATCTCGGCGAGGGGGGGCTTTGATTCTGCGACATAGAGGGTAAACGCTCGAAGTTCTTCTTCAGCTTCCCCCGGTCTCTTGGATCAGGCGGGCGTGCAGAAAGAGAACCTGCTCCGGCGTCAAATGCTTCATTGGTGGGCCAAAGCTTCGAGGGCCGAGCGGTATTGCTCGATGAACTCGGCGACTTGACGGGCGAACTCCTCGTCAACCCCGGCGGGACGTTCACCTATCGGCGCGATGATGATCTGACGCCGGTCTCGATCCAATTTGACCGATACCTCAGCGCCCTCGGTCAGACCGAGGAAGTCCAGCGCGTCTTTGGGGAGCGAGACGGCGATGCTGTCCCCTGTTCTGAAGACCTTGTGGGGCATGCTGCACCCTCCTCTCCCGGATGTTCCTGGAGGTCAATTGACCTGTTGCCCTCCCTCCGAGCAGTAGTAGTATACCC
>WFUY01000503.1 GCA_015484715.1 Thermoflexales bacterium
GCCACCTCCCCCCCTTCTGGGCCGGGGTGGGCATCCCGCTGGCCTTGCTCACCCTCCTGGCCGCCATCCCCTGGCTGGACCCCCACGCCCGGGCCGGCCGCTGGTTCGACCGACGACGAGGCCCTGTGCAGGCCCTCTTCGCCTTCATCGCCCTGCTCCTCATCGTCTTGACCGTGGGGGAGGTGATACCGTGAAGCATCCGGTCCGGTGGACGGTGGGAGCTGCCCTCTTTCTGCTCCTGGCGATGGCCTTCGCCTGGTGGCGGACCGGGCAGGCCGAGTGGCAGCAATGGCAACGCCGCTACAACGCCGCCCATCCCGACGATCCCATCCCTCTGGGCATCCGGTCCATCACCCCCTCGCGGACAGGCCAGCCGGAGCTGTGCACGACCTGCCACGTGGGCATCGAGGAGATCAGCCCCAGCCATCCCCTGGAGACCTTCGGCTGCGTGAGTTGCCACGGTGGCAACGGGCTGGCCCTGGACCGGGAGCGGGCCCACGCCGGGCTGGTGGGCGGACGCAACCCCTCGGGCTTCGCGACGATGGCCCAGGCCTGCAACTGCCACACCCACACGGGCCAAGCAGGCCGCGATGGGGTGGAGCGGGTTGGCCGCAGCCTGATGGCCACCTACGCCGGTGGCATCGCCCTGGTGCGCCACGCCTTCGGCGCTCAGCCCGACCAGGAGGGGCGCTACGGGGTGATGGCTGCCCAGGACCCGAACCCACCGCCCGGCTTCGTCGCCGCGCTGAAGCCCCTGCCCGTCTCTGCCCCCGACGAGCTGATGCCGGCCCTCGCCGCCCAAGGCGTCACCGCTTCCGGCCATCCCATAGACACCCGCTTCCGTCGGTCCTGCCTGGAGGGCGGCTGCCACCTGTCGGAGCCGGCGACGCCCCAGCCTTACCGCTACCGCAGCACCGGTTGCGCCGCCTGCCACTACCTCTACGCCGACGACGGCCTCTACCGGGGCCAGGACCCCACCATCCCTCGGGACGAGCCCGGCCACGGCCGGCTGCACCGCCTGACCACCGCCATCCCCTTCTCCCAGTGCAACCACTGCCACAACCGGGGCAACTACTCCCTGCGCACGATGGCCTTCACGCCACGCCCGGACCTGCCACCGGCCGGCCCCTCCCTCTCCGACTTCCTGCCCCGCCAGCAGCGCCGCCTGGCCGAGTACTACCAGCCCATCGGCCAGTTCACCCTCTGCGAGTGGGAGCTGGACTGCATAGACTGTCATACCAGCGATGAGGTGATGGGGAACGGCCACATCGCCGATGCCGTCACCGACAGCCAGGTGGTCCGGTGCCGCACCTGCCACGGCACGCTGTGGGAGCTCCCTCAGACGGCCCCCATCACGGCCGAGGACGAGCCGGCAATGCGCCAGGCCCAACTCAACGGCCACGGGAAGCTCCGGGTGGGCGACCGGGTGGTCGTCACCCCTAGGGGAGAGAAGATGTGGGCCGTCCGAGAGGTGGCACCGGGCCGCTTCGTGGAGACCCTTAAGGTGTCGGGAGAAGAGGTAGAGGTGCCGCTGGTCTACGGGAGCGCCTGCCAACAGAAACCCGACGAGCAGGAATCGCGTTACTGCCACGCCTGTCACGCCTATCCGCGCGACGACGCGCTGAAGCCGTTCCTGTCACCACCGTAACGGAACGCAAGTCCAATGAACGAGCACGACGCCTCCCGAACGAGAGAGGGGATGAGCCGCCGGACCTTCCTGGGCCGGCTGCTGGGTGGCAGCCTGGTCCTCGCCCTCCTGGGCTCGGTGCGAGCCCTCTGGCGCTTCCTCACCCCGCCCATCACCACGCCGGCGCCGCCGCCCGTCCCGGTTCCGGACGCTTCCTCCCTCACCCCCGGCGGCCTCCTCTACATCGCGCCGGCCCGGGCCTACCTGGCCCGGGACGAGCACGGCTACTTCGCCATCTCCGCCGTCTGCACCCATCTGGGCTGCCTGGTGGACCAGACGCCGGAGGGGTTCCGCTGCCCCTGCCACGGCAGCCGCTTCGCTCCCGACGGGACCGTGGAGGCCGGTCCTGCCGCCCAACCCCTGCCCCACCTGGCGCTGCGGCAAAATGCTGACCGCCAGGTGGTCATAGACCGCACCCAGACGGTTCCCCCCGACGCCCGCTTGACCCCTTCCCTCGGCTGACCACAAGGCCCGTTAGCGCGAATAAGTATTGGGAGACTCCTGAGGTCTGGCAGACTTCGGGAGTCTTGACTCAGGGTTATTCACGCCGGCCAACGCTTCAGATCTATGCTAGCCCTGCACACTTTGCATATTCTGCATCTTATTTCCTTTTCTGCATATTGTGACACTTATCACGTTTGAATCCTGCAATATGTCACTTATCGTGCAGAAAAAGGCAGGGTACAATAGGCGCGAAAGTTCCGGTTATCACAATAACTGGGGGAGGGACAGTATGGCGGAAATGCTGACCGCGAAGGATATGCAAGAGTTGCTCCAAGTGGACCGCTCGACCATCTACCGGATGGCCGAGGCCGGTCAGATTCCGGCCATCAAGGTGGGCCGGCTGTGGCGTTTCCCGGCCGACCGGGTGAAGGAATGGCTTCAGGCCCAGGTGAACGGCTCAACACCCTCGTTGCAACTCACCCTCTCCCCCCCTACCGACGATGACCTGGCTTCCCTGCTGCCCCTGGAATGCGTCCAACTGATCCAAGACACCTTCGCCGAGGCGCTGGGCCTGATGCTGATCACCACCGACATGCAGGTCCGCCCCATCACCCGGTTGAGCAATCCGTGCGGCCTCTTCTCCGCCATCAACCAACACACCAACGCCCTCCAGAAGTGCATCGAGGGATGGCAGGGCCTGGCTGCTACGGTCGAACTGGAGCCCAAGTTCACCCGGAGCCACCTGGGACTCCTCTGCGCCCGCGCCTTCGTACGCGTCGGCTCTGAACTGAAAGGGATGGTCATCGTGGGCGGCATCGCCCCCGACCGCTGGCCCCCGTCTCAGGAGGAGATCGAGGCCATCGCCGCCACCTTTGAGGTCTCGCCGGAGGTCCTGATCCCCCACCTGGAGGAGGTCTACCATCTGGAGCAGGACCGGCGCGCGTGGGTGCTCTCCCTGCTGCAGCGGATCGCCGACATCATCTCCCACATCGCCACCGAGCGCAGCGTCCTGGTGGGAAAACTGAAGACGATTGCCCAACTAACCAACCTGTAGGAGGAGCGAGAACACGATGAAACGATTACTGGTCCTTGGAGCCGGGACGGCCGGAACGATGGTCGTCAACAAACTGGTCCACCACTTGGACCCCAATGAGTGGAAGATCACCATCGTGGACCAGGAGGAGACCCATTACTATCAGCCCGGCTTCCTCTTCATCCCCTTTGGCATCTACGGTCGGAACGACGTGATCAAGCCCAAGCGGGACTTCATCCCACCGGGCGTCGAGATGATCGTCTCCAAGATCGAGATGATCGAGCCGGAGCACAACCGGGTGCGCATCGCCAAGGACAACCGCTACCTGAACTACGACTTCCTCATCATCGCCACCGGCACCCATCCTCGGCCCGAGGAGACGCCCGGCCTGGCCGAACACGAATGGCGCAAGTCCATCCACGACTTCTACACCTACGAGGGAGCCCTGGCTCTGGCCCGTCACCTGCGCACCTGGTCCGGGGGCCATATGGTGGTCACGATCATGGAAACGCCCTTCAAGTGCCCCGTCGCCCCCCTGGAGTTCATCATGCTGGCCGACTGGTACTTCCACACCCAGGGCATGCGGGATCGGGTGGAGCTGACCTTGGTGACCCCCCTACCCGGGGCCTTCACCAAACCCCGGGCCTCGAAGCTGCTGGGCAACATCCTGGAGGAGAAGAACATCTCCGTGGTGCCCGAGTTCTTCGTCGAGCGGGTGGACCCGGACAAGAAGCTGCTCATCTCTTATGACGAGCAGGAGATCCCCTACGACCTGCTGGTCGCCGTGCCGGTGAACATGGGCGCGGACGTTATCGAGCGCTCAGGGCTGGGGGACGAACTGAACCACGTGCCGGTGGACAAGCACACCTTCCTCTCCACCCAGTTCGACAACATCTTCGCCCTGGGCGACGCGGCCAACCTCCCCACCTCGAAGGCCGGTTCGGTGGCCCACTTCGCCGTGGAGGTCTTCGTCGAGAACTTCCTGCGCTACATTGACGGCCTGGAGATGATCCACGCTTTCGACGGCCACGCCAACTGCTACATCGAATCGGGCTTTGGCAAGGGCATCCTCATTGACTTCAACTACGACGTGGAGCCCCTGCCGGGGAAGTATCCCCTGCCGGGCATCGGCCCCTTCTCCCTGCTCCAGGAGTCGGAGGTCAACCACTGGGGCAAGATGCTCTTCCGCTGGATCTACTGGAACATCCTGCTCAAGGGGAAGGAAATGCCCATCCCGGCGCAGATGACGATGGCCGGCAAGTGGATGTAGGAGGCGCTTCGATGGAGGCAAGGCAGATGGCACAAGACCCCAGGCAAGCCCAAGAAGCCCCTCTGGCCGTGGCGGCGGACCTTCCCCCGGCTCAAGCCCTGGCGGAGATCCACCAGAAGCTGGATGCCCTGACCACCCAGGTCGCCTTTCTGACCGAGGAAGCCCGCCAGCAGCGCCGTCGTCGCCAGGAGTGGGATGAGCTCAAGGATGACCTGACGCCCATCTTCAACGACATCTTCCGGCTCTCGGTCCAGCAACTGGAGGAGATCGAAGGCTACGTCCAGATCGAGGACATCTTCCACCTCCTCAAGCGATTGTTGCGCAACACCCGCAACCTGGAGCAGATGCTGGACCAATTGGAGAGCCTGATGGACCTGTGGCAGGACCTCAGCCCGCTCACGCGGGAGGTCTTCCTCACCCTGATGCGCCGCCTGGAGGAGATGGAGCAGAAGGGGTACTTCGTCTTCCTGCGGGGCGGTCTGGAGATGGTGGATCGGATCGTGACCTCCTTCACCGAGGAGGATGTGCGCCAACTGGCCGACAACGTCGTCCTCATCCTGAAGACCATCAAGGAGATGACCCAGCCCGAGATCATGCAGATGATGGGCCAGGTGGCCGTCACGGCCAGGGCCGAGGAACCGACCGACACCTCGCTGCTGCACATCTTGCGGCAGTTGAACGACCCTGCCGTCCGGCGAGGACTTTCCAAGACCTTGCTCGTGCTCCGCTCCGTCGGTGAGAGCGCGAAGTGAGAGGGGGCAAGGGGCAAGCTGAAAGCGCCCTCGACCGGCGACCTGCGGGAGGGCAGGCTGAATAGATACAGGAGCGCCTATGTTTATCAAAACGCTGGCTGTGGGACCGCTGGAGACCAACTGCTACCTCATCGGCTGTGAGGAGACAGGGGAGGGAGCGATCATTGACCCGGGCGGGGACGCGCCGGTGATCCTGGCCGCCGTCGAGGAGGCCGGCCTGACCATCCGCTACGTGCTGAACACCCACGCCCACTTCGACCACATCGGGGCCAACGCCGACGTGGTGGCCGCCACCGGCGCGCCGTTGGGGCTCCATCCTCGGGACCTCCCCCTGCTGCGGGCACGGGGCGGGGCGGACCTGTGGGGCTTCCCCCTCAAGCCCAGCCCCTTGCCCGACCTGGAGCTGGCCGACGGTCAGGTGCTGGAGGTGGGGCAGTTGCGCCTCCACGTCCTCTTCACGCCC
>WFUY01000504.1 GCA_015484715.1 Thermoflexales bacterium
GGAGCGCACCGCCTCCGGCGGCGGTGCGCTCCCGTAGACCCCCGTCTTGTACTCGGCGGCATAAAGCGCCGTCAACTCCAGGTAGAGATCCCCGTAGGTCACGCTGGGCTCGATCATCGAGCCCTCCAACCACTCGTTGAAGCTGGTGATGACGATCATGTCGGGAGCACTGGCGATGGCCGCCCGCCACGTCTCCCGGTAGAAAGCCCCTCCCCGCCGCTCCCGGACGTAGCTGTCCGCCCGATCCGGGATCCGGGTATCATCCCAACCCGGCATCACCGTCGCCACCCAGTACTTGTAGGCCCCATAGGCCTCGATGGCCCTGCGGACCCGGGCCGACCAGCGGCTGGCGGTGGCCGCGAAATCGCGGGACCAGGCGATGTTGTAGAGGTGCAGCCCATCGAAGACCGCCAAATCCTCCAGCGCCGCCCCCTCGGCGATCCAGATGCTCTCCCGCCGGGGGTCCACCTGAGCCCGGATGGCCGCCCAGCGGTTGACACTGAAACGCTGCTGCTTCCAGAAGAAGATGACCGGCTTCCCATCCAGCCGCAGGTAGGCCGGGTGACGGGCGTGGACGGTCAAGAGATAGCGAAGGGCCGCGATCACATCCTCTTCGCTGGCGAAGAAGGGGCTGTAGACCTCAAAATCTACAGCGGCCCGGAAGCCCCGGGCCGCCGCCACATCCAGCAGGAGGCGGAAGTTGGTCTCCGTCTGGTTGTTGGTCTCCACCGGCCCATACCACGACTGCACGAAGGCATCAATGCCGGCCCGCTGGGCCTGAGCCACGTGTCGCTCGATGACCGCCGGGTCCGCAGAAGCGTAGGGTTGCAGGGGCTGGTCGGCCACCTGGCCCGACTCCCAAGTGGTCATGTCGAACCAGGCGTAGTAGAAGGCCAGGACCAGGGGAGAGGTCTGGGCATCGGTCGGAGACGGGGACCCGGACAACCCGGTGACCAGCAGGATCAGCAGGAGGAGCACCCGGGCTGACCGACTCCACACCCATCGTGGCATCATCCGACCCATCAACCGAGGGGGATCTCCACCGTCACTTTGGTGCCTCGGCCAATACTACTGTCAATGTGGACCTCTCCCCCCAGCATCTCCACCCGCTCCCGCAGGGTGGCCAGGCCGATGGTCTTCTGTTGGGCGGAAGCAGCCATCACCTCGTTGACGTCGAAGCCGCTCCCGTTGTCCTCCACCGTGGCTCGAACCAGTTCCTCACCCAGGTCGAGGGTGACCTGGACGTTGCTGGCGTGGGCGTGCCGCCAGGCGTTGGTCAAGAGCTCCTGGATGACGCGGAAGATGGTCACCTCGTAGTGCTGTTCCAGCCGCCGCTCCTTGCCCGTAACCGCGAGATTGGTGGGTAGACCGCTCTTCTCCTGGAAGCTGGCCACGTAGCGCTTGAGGGTGGGAACCAGGCCCAGGTCGTCCAGCATCATCGGGCGCAAGTCGAAGATGAAGTCCCGCACCTTCTGGAAGGTAGTCGTGACCGCTTGTTTGAGGTTGGCCAGTTCCACGCGGGCCCGGTCCGGGTCCTTGTCGAAGAGGCGTTCGCAGATCTCCGCCTGCAGGATCAGGTTGGTCAGCGACTGGGCTGGCCCATCGTGCATCTGGCGGGCGAGTCGCTGGCGCTCGTGCTCCTGGGCTTCGATGATGCGCACTGCCGTCGGTTCTTCCCCATCGCCGCTGAGCATGCGCCGTCGGCCCTGGGGAACGCTGACCTCGCTGAGCAGTTCGAGCACCCGGCGTAGGAGCTCCGCATAGCGCTGCAGGTGCTGCTGATCGCTCTGGAGCTTCTCCAACTGCCCCCGCATAATGAACAGCCGTTTCTGGGCATCCTGGGCGGCCGTGTAGACTTCCTGGATGTCCTCGCGGGGCACCGTGTCGAAGGTGGCCTCCACCTGGCGCAGCCGATTGGTGATCTGGGCATTGCGCCGGGTGAGCTTCTCCACCTCGCCGGTGCTCTGCTGGATCAGCACCTCGATCTCCCGCAGCTCCTGCTGAACCCGCTCGTACTCCTTCTGGCTCTCCTCGATGAACTGCTCCATCGGGGAAAGCTCCCCGTCACCTCGTGGGTCCATAGCCTCACTCCTGTCCGCCTCTGTCAAGGCTTCTAAGGAAAGGACCCTCCCGCAGGTTCACCGTGGGACCTGCGGGAGGATGACCGTCAGGTAGCTAGTCGTAGGACAGGTCTCCTGTGGTATCCTGGAGCCGAACCCACCCCCGCCGCAGCGCGTAGACGGCCGCCTGAGTGCGGTCCTCCACGTCCAGCTTGCGCAGAATGGAGGTCATGTGGTTCTTGACCGTCTGGTGGCTGATCCCCAGAGAGTAAGCGATCTCCTTGTTGCTCAACCCTCGACAGACCAGCAGGAGGATCTCCATCTCGCGAGGCGAGAGAGGGACGAACTTCTCCTCCCGCTCGCCGGGGATGACGCCAAAGCGCTCGAACTCCTTGGCCAGCCACCGTTTGATCTCCCGAGGGGTCATCACCTGGGAGCCGATGACGTAGTTCCCCCGGCTGACCTGACGGATGGCCTCGATGAGCTGCAACGGGGTCACGTCCTTGGGAAAGTAGGCCGATGCTCCCGCCTGGATGGCGTGGTAGACCTGCTCATCATCGTGGTAAGCGGTGAGCATCACCACCTGCACCTGAGGCTGCCGGGCCTTGAGCTGCCGAGTCGCCTGCAGACCGTTGAGAGAGGGCAAGTTGATGTCCATCACCACCACGCGGGGCTGAAGCCGGCTGACCTGATCCACCACCTGAGCCCCATCGTCCACCTCGCCCACAACTTCCAAGTCGTCCTCAGCATCGAGCACATCCCGCAGCCCCTGCCGGAAGAAAGGATGATCATCCACAATAACGACACTGATCTTCCCGTGAGTTTGTCCTTCGTTCATGTCTCGCCTCCCCTC